>JACMMS010000109.1 GCA_014378915.1 Methylophilaceae bacterium | reverse complement strand
TAAAAGCAGAGGCAGACGCTCAGCAGGAACTTGGCGTGCGTTTATCTGAACTGCCTAAAGACAAGCTTTTAAAGTTAGACTTGCCTGATACTGTATTGACCGCGGTACTCGATACTAAAAAAATTACTGCCAATGGTGCTACTAGGCGTCACCGCCAATACTTAGGACGCTTGATGCGCGAGATTGATAACGCGCCTATCTTAGAGCAATTAGCCCGCTGGGACGGTAAACATACCGCTGAAAATGCTTATTTTCATGGCTTAGAACGCTGGCGTGACCGTATGATTGCGGACAATAATGTACTGGCAGAATTTATCGCCTTACATCCAAAAACAGATATTCAACAATTACGTACTTTAATACGCAATGCACAAAAAGAACTTGCTGCAAATAAGCCCCCTAAAACCAGCCGAGAAATTTTCAAGTTACTTCGGGAAGCGACTATCAGCCAATCAACAGATGATACTAACGAAGAATTACCAGATGAAAATATCAGTAATAATCCAAAAATCACCAGATATGAATAGAGGAAACTAATGGACCATCGCATGGAAATTGTTGCTGCAATAGTTTTCGCTTTGGCGCTCATACATACATTTACTGCAAAGTCGTTTGACATACTATCAAATCGTCATCCTAATCATGCAGGATTGTTTCATTTGCTTGGTGAAGTTGAGGTTGTGTTTGGCTTTTGGGCATTTATTCTGATTGCATTACTGGCCATTTTTGCCGGAAGTGACAATGCAATCAATTATGTAGAGTCTAGGCATTACACTGAGCCTATGTTTGTTTTTGTAGTAATGGTGGTTGCGGCATCGCAACCGGTACTTGGCGTAGTAAGAGGTTTAATTACATTAATTGCAAAAATAGTTCCAGTTAACAATATATTAGCACAAGTTTGGTTAAATTTAGCCGCTGTGCCCTTATTAGGATCACTCATTACTGAACCCGCCGCAATGACTATTGCTGCCTTAATGCTTGCACCACAAGTTTTTAAGCAGGGCATGCCTGAATGGCTAAAGTATGCAGCACTTGGCGTGCTCTTTGTGAACATCTCGATAGGTGGCACACTAACCTCTTATGCAGCACCGCCCGTGCTTATGGTAGCAAAAGCTTGGGAATGGGATTCTGCGTTTATGGCAAGTACTTTTGGCTGGAAAGCAGCAATTGCAGTGCTGATCAATGCCACTGTTGTTTGCTATATGTTACGCCAACATTTAGTAAATATTAAAGATTCTATTGCGCCACTAGATAAAGTTAAAACCCCGATAATGGTTAGTGTCATTCATATACTCTTTTTAATAGGCGTTGTCGTTTTTGCTCACCACCCTGTGATATTTTTTGGTTTATTTTTATTCTTCTTGGGTTTCACGCAAGCTTATGAGCGTTATCAATCGCCGCTTATCCTCAAAGAAGGACTATTAGTTGGCTTCTTTCTAGCCGGCTTAGTAGTACTTGGTGGAATGCAACAATGGTGGCTGCAACCTATTGTATCAAGTCTTGCACCTTTGCAACTTTTCTTTGGTGCAGTGGCGTTAACAGCGATTACTGATAATGCCGCGCTGACTTTTCTGGGGTCGCAAATTATAGGCTTATCTGATATAACAAAATATATGTTGATGGCTGGAGCAATCGCTGGCGGTGGCTTAACACTTATCGCTAATGCGCCTAACCCGGCTGGAGCAGCTTTACTCAAAAAGGGTTTTGATGATGGTTCAATAGGTGCTGGTCAGCTACTCTTAGGTGCGCTGCCACCTACGATTGTTGCCGCTATATTATTCTTAATTTAGTTAGCATAGATTCAAATTAAACAATTATCCAATAAAAAGCCTACATCTAGCAGACTTTTTTATTTGATAATAACAGCTTTATTGCTTCCTAGATTCTATTTACTTGCATTCAATGCAACCGTAGTTTTCACCTCAGCATTACCACGTTGTAGCTCTACTGGCACAGTTTGACCTTGATAGCGTTTAACAGCGGCAAATAAATCATCAGGCTTAGCTAGCTCAACATCACCAATTTTAAGTAAAGTATCACCCTTTACGATATTTGCTTTTGCGGCAGGCGACTCTTGAATCACTGCGATAATCTTTAAACCTTTTTCTTCAAGTGGTTTAGCTACATCGGCATCATCTGGGTCAGCTTGTTTTTTTAACTTAATTACGTGCACACCCAATAGTGGCATGGGCAATTTAGCCCAGTAGCTTGCGTAATAAGTATACTTAGTTGGCTCTTCCACTAAATCTTTGGCATCAATTTCACCACCTTTTTTTGCAGCCTCTTTAATTAACTCTAGTTTAGAGCTGTTAGTATTAGCAGACCCATATTTGCTGTAAACCAATACTGTATCGGCTTTAATAGATTTTGCATGTTGTAGCGCTAAATCCGCAGGCACATCAGTTGCATCAAAGCCAGATGAGCCCATCATGTCGTAACCGCCTTCTAGCATACTGATATTGTCATCATCTTTATGATTACTGACTAACATTTTTGTATCTGGATTAGTGCTCAGCGATTTCAAGTGAAAAGCATTTTGCTCTTTATAATTTTTTGCATATAAGTTCGCTTCATCTGCATATGATTGCGTCACAACTAATAGTGAGCCTAAGCTCAATAAACTAAGTAACAAAAATGCGGTGATGATTTTTTTATTGTTAAGGACTTGACTACTATTCGATGAATTTACAATTGCAGAGCGTGTGGTAGGTGGCATTATTGAATCCTTTGATAAAATCCTGCATGTTGGTAATGGTATAATTGGGTATTATCGTAATTTTAAATTTTTTTGCACAGGTTCTGTAACAGACAAACGAATGATAAAACAATTCATTAAAATTGGTTTAGTTTCAATTAGCGATCGAGCAAGTAGCGGCGTGTATGAAGATAAAGGCATTCCTACACTCAAAAGCTGGATTGATAGTGCGCTCATTACGCCAGTTGAGTTCGTTGCCAGAGTAATTGCCGATGAGCAAGAAGATATTGAAGCGATGCTAATCGACTTAGTGGATGTCGAAGGTTGTCATTTAATTTTAACCACAGGAGGAACAGGCCCTGCTTTGCGTGATGTAACCCCAGAAGCTACATTGAATGTTGCCGATAAAGAAATGCCTGGATTTGGTGAGCAGATGCGGCAAATTAGCTTAAATTTTGTACCGACAGCTATTCTTTCTAGGCAAGTTGCGGTGATTCGTAAACAATGTTTAATCATTAACCTACCTGGTCAACCTAGAGCGATTGCACAAACATTGGAAGGTTTAAAAGATGAGGCAGGCAATATTAAGGTGCATGGTATATTTGCTGCTGTGCCCTATTGTTTGGATCTATTAGAAACCGCTGAAAAGGCCATGCCATATTTAGAAACAAATGAAGCGATAGTCAACGCGTTTAGACCTAAATCAGCCATTAAACCCTCAGCTTAATCACAATATGTCTGAATTTGATTTAATTCGTCAGCACTTTATTAAGGCGACTCAACATACTAATTTAGGCATAGGCGATGATGCTGCTTTAATTTCCGTGCCTATAGGCGTGGAGTTAGCTATATCAACGGATATGCTAGTAGCAGGCACTCACTTCTTCGCTGATATCGACGCCTATCAACTGGGTTGGAAATCACTAGCTGTCAATGTTTCAGACATGGCGGCGATGGGCGCAAATCCAAAATGGGCGACGCTGGCGATTGCTTTACCTGCTAAAGATGCAATCTGGCTCAGCCAATTTTCTAATGGTTTTTTTGCATGTGCAAAAATATTTAACATCGATTTAATTGGTGGGGATACTACACGCGGGCCATTAACCATCAGTGTGCAAATCATGGGCGAAACGCCGCATGGAGAAGCCATTAAACGCAGTGGAGCCAAAATTGGCGATGATATTTGGGTATCAGGCGTATTAGGTGATGCAGCACTAGCTTTAGCACATATACAAAATAAGTGCATATTGACTGAGAGCGAATTTCTTGATTGTGCAAAATCGTTACACATGCCACAACCTCGAGTGACTTTGGGTTTAGCACTACGTAATATTGCCAATAGTGCAGTTGATATCTCCGATGGTCTAATATCAGATTTAAGTCATATTTTATACGCATCACAAACTGGCGCGGAGTTACGTCTGAATGATTTTCCATGCTCAAATTTAATGCAAAAATATCGCGTCAACCCGCTTACACAAACGATGATTTTAGCTGGTGGCGATGATTATGAGTTGTGCTTCACCGCCCCCGCTGATAAGCATGATGAGATTATTTCGCTCGGTGAACGTCTTGATTTAAAATTAACTAAAATTGGCAATATAACGCACGGTAATGGCTTAATTGTGCGTGACTTTAATGATGAAGTATTAAGCATTAAGGAAACAGGTTTTGATCACTTCAACTAAATCCTCTAATACCAATCAACCTGATTTAAAGCGTTTAATGCAACATCCCGCTTATTTCTGTGGCCTAGGTTTTGGTAGCGGCCTTGCAAAAAAAGCGCCCGGCACATTTGGCACTTTAATAGGTTTACCACTATTTTGGTTGATTGCTGGCTATAGTCTCTCGATACAGCTTTTAATCATCAGCGCATTATTCGTCATCGGTATTTATTTTTGTAGTGCTACAGGCAAAGCATTAGGTGTTGTAGATCACGGCGGTATTGTGTGGGATGAAATCGTCGCCATGATGTTAGTGCTTACTTTCACGCCTTTACAATGGCAATGGTGGCTAGCTGCATTTTTATTATTCAGGCTATTCGATATCTGGAAACCGTTTCCGATACGCCAGTTTGATGCCAAACTCAAAAATGGTTTTGGTGTGATGTTTGATGATTTACTAGCCGCTATTTATGCAATTATTTGCTTAAAAGTTTTGTTGTGGCTTATTGCACATGGATGACAGCATACTTTTAGCATTAGCAAACCAGCTGGGTAAGATACTAAAACAGCGAGGCTTAAAGTTAGCGCTTGCAGAGTCCTGCACTGGCGGCATGGCCTCACAATATATCACCGCGATTGCTGGCAGCTCTGCATGGTTAGACCGTGCATTTATTACTTATAGTAACCAAGCGAAAGTTGAGATGTTGCATGTTTCAGAACAAACGCTAGCCAATTTTGGTGCGGTGAGCGAACAAACGGCACATGAAATGGCGCTAGGGACACTTAGTAATAGTGGTGCCGATATTAGCGCCAGTATTACTGGCATCGCAGGGCCTAATGGTGGTACTGAAGATAAACCCGTTGGCACAGTATGCTTTGGGTTTGCCTTAAAAAATAAACTGCTGATTGATCAAACTAATCCTCAAGTCAGTACTCACACTAAGCGCTTTTCGGGTAGTCGTGATGCTATACGAAAACAATCAGTGACTTACACACTAGAAACGTTAATTACGCTTACGTTAAGCATTGATTTATGAAATAATTACACCCTTATAAAAGTGACAAAAACTTAAAAATACAAAGGCAAAACTAGATGGATGACAACAAAAGCAAGGCACTTGCCGCAGCATTAGCACAAATTGAAAAACAATTCGGCAAAGGCTCTATCATGCGCATGGGCGATGGCGTCCTTGCTGATGACATTCAAGCAGTTTCTACAGGTTCATTAGGGCTTGATATTGCTTTAGGTATCGGTGGCTTGCCGCGTGGCCGTGTGATTGAAATTTACGGTCCTGAATCATCAGGTAAAACCAC
>JACMMS010000108.1 GCA_014378915.1 Methylophilaceae bacterium | reverse complement strand
GTAGTTGGCGCCAGTGGCGTTGGTAAAACCCATTTGGTGAGCAGTATCGGCTATGGCTTGGCTGAAGCTGGCATCAGGGTCAAATTCATGGCGACGACTGCGCTGGTGCAGTTGCTGCAACGAGCCAAAGCTGAACTCAAGCTCACTGAGGCGCTCAATAGGCTCGATAAATATGCGGTATTGATTGTGGATGATATTGGCTATGTCAGAAAAACGGAACAAGAAAGCAGTGTGCTGTTTGAATTGATCGCACATCGTTATGAGCGTCACAGCTTAATCATCACGTCCAACCAGTCATTTGAGGACTGGGATAAATTATTTGATGATACGGTTATGACGGTTGCTGCTATTGACCGCTTGATTCATCATGCCACCATCATTCAGTGTGAAGGAGGTAGCTACCGAAGAAAATCATCTATGCAAAAACAGGAGTAAAAATCTCAGCGTCAACTAGACAAGATAATTGTCGCTGAACCAGACAAGATAATTGTCGCTGAACCAGACAAGGTAGTTGACGCACTACAGTAACGCGGCCTTAATAAAAAACTAGCCCATCTGCGTAAAAGCGCCCTGCCAACCATAATTCACGATGAGTATTCCCATGGCCACTGACCATAGAGCAACGCCAATTATTGTAACTTGCCAAAGTCTGCGCCACCTAAATAATGCGTGCTCCGACGTAGGGCTATCATCATCAATTAAAGCTGGGCCAAATGCTTGTTGTAAGCTTCCATGTCCCCCACCTACTTTAAAATATTCAGGATAGCGATGGCCTCCAATGTACCCAATAAAACCAGCTGTTAACACAATGGCAGGAAAAGGCAACTTGAATGCAAAGACAGCTAAGAATGCCAATGCCGAAATGAACCACATCACAGAATTTTTGCGCGTCCGCGAACCTATTCTATAATCTGGAAATAATACAATCGCTACTACGGCTGGCTTAATACCATACAGCTCACCTGATATAGCTGGCACTGATCCATAGGCTTTGTATACATAGGCTAAACCTATTAATATAAAAAACAATGGTAGAAAAAATAGCACTCCAGCAATAACACCGCCCCAAGTTTTATGCATTAACCAACCTATGTAGGTAGCGAGTTGTTGCGCCTCTGGGCCAAGACCATGCAATAATTTAGCGCATGTAAAAACGCTTCTCTGAAATCCAGCGCTTAGTCTCCAACAAATCATGATGCATAATGGCGATTCGACTAGGGGTCCACCAAAGCTGATAAATCCAAGTTTAAGCCAATAAAGCATCGCTTATTTAAGTAAAATGGGGCTGGGTGCTAGAGTGCTTAAACTTGTATTTTGATTCACGTCCATTTATTCTCTTTTAACTCAATGGTTTATTTAATAGAAATCACGCTTACGGCCAAAAGCGTCTCCCAACAAAGCATTAATTAAAGTATGCTTAATCTATTTGGAGGTTAAATTATCATGGAACCACTCACACACAATATGTGCAATTTATTTGCACAACTCGGCTTGCCAAGCGATTCAGAAGCCATCAAACAGTTTATTTCAACGCATGGCAGGTTAAATTCTAACACTTTAATTTCAGAAGCTCCGTTCTGGACACCCACTCAAGCCACCTTCTTAAGAGAGGAGATATTAATGGATGCAGATTGGGTGAGTGTGATTGATGAGCTCAACACAGCCCTGCATAGAGGGTAATATATAATCAAACTAGTATTAGTTTTAGACTAATAAAATGACTGAAACCACAATCGCAGATATTGAAACTTCAACGGCCTGATTCTATTAGAATTTGGGGCAGCTTGGTGTGAGCACTGCCAAAATGCGCAACTTCATATTGCATCAGTTTTACAGCATTATCCTGATTCAAGCATATTAAAATTGAAGATAGCAAAGGCAAGCGCCTAGGCCGCTTACACGCAGTAAAACTTTGGCCCAAACTCATACTGTTGAATAACAGCAAAGAAGTAAATCGCATAGTTCGCCCCTACAGCTCAAAAGAAATTGTCGATTTACTTAATCAAACACCATTGAACTAATACTTATAAAATAGGACGAAACAGAACATTTTATAAAGGTTATCTCATGAAAAAAACTTCACTGCTTATAATGGCTTTATGTTCAATTAGTTCTTTACAGTTAGCTTATGCAAATAGTCATGAAGCTAATGGGGCTGCAACTGTAGGAAAGTGTGAAGGGATGGCCAATATTGATTTTAGCTTATCCTATTTAGATGCTGATAAAGATGGCAACATTAGTAAAGAAGAATATTTATCAGGTAACAAATCTAATACAGAGAAAATTTTTAATCATATCGATGCTAACAATGATGGAAAACTAGATTCAGCAGAACAAAAAGAAATAGAAGCGGTTTATAAAGCTATTCATACTAAATACAAAACTAAAAGTACAAGTATTTAGTTAATACGAAAACCAAAGTTTTACATCATTTAGTTAATTTTTAATGTTCACCAGTAACATTTAAGTAAAACATTAAGCATGATTGAGTAAAGTGCATAAAAGCTAATTTTGGTTATTGCTTATCATGTGAAACATGCAAGGCGTTCTTGTAAACGTAACTAACTTAAAGGATCAATGTCATGTGGACAACACCAGCTGCTACTGAAATGCGTTTTGGCTTAGATCTTACGATGTATGTGAATGAGTAAGTAATTAGTTAAAAAATTATCAAAAAGCCTACTTGCAAACGAGTAGGCTTTTTTTGCATATTTGATGTTAAATTAATTTATTAGAATCAAATAAGTGAGGCGAAAATACTTTTTGGTTATGTTTACGCAATCAAATAACCAATGCCGGTTTTTGGTAAAGACGTGAGTGACTTTCTATCTAGCACTAAACAGAAAGTTAAAATCTTGCAAAATAAACTACAGATTTATACAACGCATATATTAGCAACGCCAATTGCGACAGATTAATTCCTACACTTAGTCGGTGATAAAAATTAAATTTTCTGGTTTGATTATTATCTTTAGCAGCATTAATTCTAGGAGTTAAGAAAAATAGCGATAGTGCAAATAGAGCTGCGCAAGTAAAAGCTGTGTGTTTAATTGCAGGCAAGTCAGTCAGCAATGCTGCTGCTAAACAAACTATACCCAAAACTGCATAGTATTTAGGAAAAAAAGCTCTAACATAAACACCCGCCCACTCTTGTGGTAATGTTTTAAAAATTGTTGGTGCTACAGCCACACTAAAAAAAATCATCACCCCAGCCACACCTGCAATTAGATAAGCTGACAACATAAATTACTTTCAAGAAGATTCATTAAAAACATATACTTTCAGTCATCTGTTTGGTGATTAAGTTCATCAACATTGCGGCGTATTTATTGTTAAATATTTTGAAGTTACTTAGGTTGCATCGCTTAGTAATTTCTTAATCACCTTGTGCGAAATCGCTCACTGCCCATAGTTAGCATTGCGTGCACTTAACTGTTAGCCTTCATTATTAGGTGCGTCTATGTTATTTTCGATAGTAAACATTGCTTAATCGTTGCCCTTGGAGTTGGAATAGTTCTGTTGTCTGACAATTTATTGCTTGTGCATACCATATTGTTAATTTTATTTTTCTCTGGATGTGTAATATTGGGGCTGTTCTGTTGTTGATTCCATTTGCAATATGATGAGTAAGCTAAGGTTTACTTGATGTCGTATATCTTGATGCCAGAAAAGTATTAATTCAATTTTATTATCTCTCAGTATGCGTGCATCGCTAATCGACAAATAGGGGAATCCTCATTTTTGGTTTGCATCTTGCTTATAACCCATTCCTTAGCTTTCACATGAAAGCTAAGGAATGGGTTATCGCCTTATGTTCATCATTAATACGATATTTAAAACGACATTATTTACCGACACTACGGATGATTTGCAAACTATTACTCTCTCGTTCATATTTTTTAAAAACAGTATCGATGAATTATTCAAACTAAATCTGATTTAAGAAAAAAATT
>JACMMS010000107.1 GCA_014378915.1 Methylophilaceae bacterium | reverse complement strand
CTGCGTAAATGATGGCCAACCAGTGCCTGAGTCAAACTTTTCTGTTGAATCAAATAACAAGGTATCACAACAGGCGCAAGCATAGATGCCGGCTTCAAAATGCGTACACATTGGCGAGCTAAAAGGGCGCTCGGTTCCGGCATTACGCGTTACTTGATACACATCATTTGGCAATAACTTGCGCCACTGCATACCAGTTTTAACAATGCGCTGTTCAGCAGGCGGGTTACCATGAGTTACAAATTTTTCAATATCTTGCCAAGTAAGCATTTAAATATCCGGAATACAAAAGTCAATAGTGCATCACATTGAAATAGATTTTAGGGAGTAGTTCTGTCAATTCGCAGCATAAATATTAAAGCACATTTTTGAGTGAGCATAATGCATTATCTAATACAACATGCAATATGCTAAGCGTTAATTACAAGCTACTGTTTATATGAATGCTTATACAAAGGAAACTAATCAACAATTATAATGCCCTTACAATTTTCTGAGATTTGAACTTCATTAAAATATTGTGGCCTCAAAGACAGCTTCATTACCCAAAGATATTGCACAAGTATGGATAACATCATAAATACCACCCAACTCGATAAAGCTGACCGTATACGAGGCGCCCTGTGGGGCATGTTTATTGGTGACGCGTTGGCTATGCCAGTGCATTGGTACTACAACATTGCTGCACTATGGCAAGATTTCGGACAAATTCAAGATTATCAAGCACCTAAAGTGCATCATCCAAACTCAATTATGGCGCTTGCAAATACGGCCAAATCTGGACGTGGTTCGCAAGATGGAGATATTGTAGGTGGCGTGATTTTAAAAGGAAAAAAACAGCACTGGGGTCAAGCCAATCGCCATTATCATCAGGGCATGCAAGCAGGCGATAACACCCTTAATTTGTTGTGTGCTCGCGTCTTATTGCGCTCTTTAAATGCAAACGGCTATTACGATTCAACAGATTTTTTGCGTGAATATATTCGTTTTATGACGGAGCCAGATCAGCACAACGATACTTACGCAGAATCTTACCACCGAGATTTTTTTGCAAACTATGCACAAGGTATACCTCCAGAAAACTGTGCAGGTGTTGAAGGTCATGACTCACCTTCCATAGGTGGTTTAGTAAGTATTCCTTTAGTCATTTTAGCCAGCTTACGTGATGGCAACTTGTCTGTAATTAATGTAGCTGCTCTAACGCAACAACGCTTAACGCACCGTTCTGCCTTACTTGAACGTCATACGCTTGAATTAAATAAGCTAATGTTTCATATTTTTAATGACACTAATCCAGATATTGAACAGCTGGCATGTGATGCCGCAAATCATCTTGGGTTTCCCGCTGATAAGGTTATTGAAAGTGTTCGCCGTAATCAAAGTTCAGATCACGAGGTAATTGGCGGTCTACTTAGCCCAGCTTGCTATATTGACCAATCTTTTCCGTCCACGCTTTATCTAGCAGCGCGCTACCACAATAATTTTGAAGCTGGACTTATCGCTAATACCAATGTTGGTGGCGACAACTGCCATCGCGGCGCCGTGCTAGGTGCAATTCTCGGCGCTAGTTTGGGTGTTGCCGCCATTCCAAAGCGCTGGATTAATGGATTATCAGAACACATTGAATTAAATGATGAAATTGATAAGTTTATTGCACATTTCGCATAATAAAAAAACGTACTTTGATTGTTTATTTATTCTGATGTGTCTATGGCTTTTAAATGAATTAAAGATGGCGGGCATGTAATGAATTTTGTGTAAACGCTTACTTTATCGAGCTTTGAATGGCGGCAAAGGGAGGTTTTAATTATTTTTAGCTCTCTGCTTTCGGCCTTCCAAACCATCTCCTTTTTGTTCAGGTTTTTTTTAATCTAATGTGCAATATTTGAATTTTATTACACAATAATTAATACTTTAAAGTACTTAATCGTTATACTGTTTTATAAAGCTTAACATTTTGGGAGGTCAAATAATGAAAAAACTATTTTACATAAATTACCCTCAAGAGCACATAGAAGGCCACTTACATCGTTATCGCTGCTCACACTGCAAAGAAGAGACCACCATAATTAATGGTAGACTTGAAGGTCATCTTCCATTATGTACATACAGAAAAAAATTGGAAAATGATGGATATGAGGAAGATGGTGTGGAATCAACTAAAAATTTAGCTTCTCATGATGCTGACGATTTTGACTAAACTTAGCGCAGTCTGAATAATAAAAACGCTAGATTGGTGAGTTTGTTTATTGTTATATTTTAATGATCAATCAAAGTGAACAAATGACACACTAATAATTGCGCATAAACACTAAAT
>JACMMS010000106.1 GCA_014378915.1 Methylophilaceae bacterium | reverse complement strand
GGGTGGGTTTTAAATAACAAAGCAACGCTACTATCGGCAGGGTTGGTTTGTCCTAGTGTTTGTAATACTTCAGCTAATCCAAACGGTTCATAGCCAGCGCGGGTGGCCAATACCATGCCGATGCTATCAGCTTCATATTCCGCATCTTTATCTAAACTACGCGCACTAATCTCAGCACCACTGCCAATAACCTTTTGTATAGACTGATTATTTTTACCCAATTTACTAGTTAAAAAATTGGCACCCATATTTAAAAGCTGCTGTTTTTGGATCACTTTCAGCTGGTGTTTTTTGACTACATGCGCAATTTCATGTCCTAACACACCTGCTAATTGCGCTTCGTTATCCAGTTTTTTGTATAAACCCTTGGTAATGAGTACATAGCCGCCAGGTGCAGAAAACGCATTAAGATCTTCTGATTCAATCACACCAAAATGCCAAGGTAAATCTGCACGTTCGCTTTGACTTGCTACCCAGCGCCCAACTTTATTCACATATTTTTGTAATTCAGCATCGTTAACTAACGGTGCAGCACCTAAGATATTGCCAGTAATTTCACGACCTAACGCAATTTCCTCAGTTTTTGATGGTTTTTTCCAGTTGATGCTAGCTAATGAATTTGTTTCTACATTGGCTTGGCCAGATGCAGTGGCAGTTGTATCGCCCTCTACAACTTTTGCATCTTCTGGTTTAGTTTGACTGTCTTTTATTGCGTCTTTAAGTTTCTTAAAATCAAAAGCGTTACTGGCTCCTGAAAAACTTAATAGCGCCGATGAGATAATTAGATAAGTGGCAATTTTTTTTGTATAAGTAATATGCATTATTTAGTACCTTTAGTCGTGACCGTACTATTCACAAAGTAGCTCATTTTTGTAGATTGTAATAGACCTGCTTCAGCGAAACTTTTACCTTGCTCCGCACTTTCCGTGTAGCTTTCCATTGCTTTCATTTCTTCTTCACTAAATTTCGCGCTTTTAAGGTCTTCTGCACTTAAGCCACGCACGCCAGTGGTGGCAACCACTTCGCCAGTACCAGCTCTGCCGCTGGCAACATCCAAAATGCCCTTGCTATTGCTGACTGAACTGCTAGTGCGCTTGACTGAAAGTAATCGTACCCAGCCTGTACTTTTTTTTGCTTTAATTTGCAACCAAGCGCCTTTTTTTGCAATGATTTCTACGTTATCACCACGCATCAAATTGCCTGCCGGTTTAGCATCATTAAATGGCTCAGCAAGCAGTTTATCTGCTTTTAATGCAACACCTAAATCGGCTGCCAGCGCAGTATTTAAAGTGAGCATAGGCAATATTATTAGTAGTGAAATTAAACGGAGTTTTTTGTACATATTGTTTCCTGAATTGTTGCTCCATATTAGTTAAGGAGTATTTAATCAAGCCTATTTTGCAAAGGCTTGATGTCTTGTTGTTCTAACTTGATAACAGATTGTGCAAACAGGCTACGCCATTGCTTTGCGCTGCTAATGCCACTCATTTTTTCATTATGTATAATGCCATCGTGCATGGTGTAACGTACTTCTGTGTCTTTTGGCAAACCTACAAGCAATAATAGGCTGGCTAGCTTTTGCCCAACTTGTACTGCATCATCTTTTGCCGCTTGTGCATATTCAGGTTTATCGGCTGCGTATATCCAAACTACAATCACCATATCACCAAATAAGCCCCACAGGCCATTTTGCAAGCCTTTGAGTATATCTACTGTGTTCGGTGTTTTGCTGCAAAGTTCTAAATGACGCTTAATTTGTTTGAGTGTTGTATCGGTGAGCGATTCTCGGCTTTCTATCAATATAGGCATGATAAGCGCTGACTGCGATTCTTGCCCATCAGCTTTAATACCAAATGCTAGCCAGCGTTGTAATGCTCTATCTGTCGCTAGGGCGTAGATTTTTGCAATACTAAAGTAGGCCACTGCCCAGATAATAGGGGCAGTAAAATCTAGATAGAAATTAGTAAAATTAATGCCAATATAAGACAAGGCTAACAAGCCAATTTGGCTGGCACTAAATAGTTTATTAAAACGGTCTCGATCCATATTAAAGAAAAACGCGGCGGTAGTTAGCCAAACTAAAATTAAGCTTAATAAAACATAGGAAAATGCACCTCGCCACACGTGCAGGTAATCGTTGTGTTTTACATTATCAATAGCGGTGGCCAGTATTTCTACGCCAGGATGCGCTTTTGCCATGGCGGTGGCTTTTAAATCAAATAGTGAAGGGGCTGTTGAGCCAATAATTACAATTTTGTTAGTAAACTCAGTTGGCGATCGAGTTTTAACTTTGCTCCCCATATCGGTCATTACGTCACTAAATGTCACAAACTGGTAAGTGAAAGGTTGTCCACGCCAGTTCATGAGCATGTTTTGTGGTAAGTACTTGTCTGGTTGTGTTCTTGAGTAATTTCCCACAATTAAAGGTAATGAAGGTAAGCGGTAACCATACCCATCCCGGTAAAGCTTGTATTCACGCACAATCCCATCTTTGTCGGGATCAATATTATGTGTGCCCAAATGCTTGGTATTAAGCACCGCTTCAAAGTGCGGTAATACCACAGCAATGGTTGCTTGAGTGTTTATTGGAACTTTGATATCAGGCGGTGACGGTAAAATGCCTGGAATATCACTAGGCTTTACTTGGCTTAAATTATCTTGCTCGGGTGCTAAACGCAAAAAAGGAAAAAATACATTATTAGCTTGCGTATTGGTGGCTGCAATCACATCATTGAAGTACGTATCACTGTCTGTATTGTAAATATCAGCGTCGCTAAATAAAATATCAAACACAATGGCTTTGGGCTGCTGTGCCTCAATATTCTCTACGAACTCACCAAACACTTGTCGTGGCCAAGGCCAGCGGCCGTAATCCTTGGCCAGAGCGCTTAAACTGGCTTCGTTTATATCGACAATCACAATGTCGGCATCTGGTTTGGGCGTAAAAATACGATTTTTCACCATAACATCAAATGCCTTATCGCGCATGTTTTCACCAATGTGAAATACGCCAGCATCAAGTAATATGGCTATAGTGAATAAAGTGGCTAGATATAAATAAAAGTTGTTTCGCAGCCTACGGGTAACATTTGTAAGCCATAAGCCAGCTGAGATTTTAAGTGTTTGAAATTTTAGTTTGAGCATTTATTTATTTGAGCATTTATTAAATAGCGCTGTTAAAAAGTTTCTAATATCTGTGGATTCATCCAGCAATTTAGAGAAGTTTAGCAGGGGCTAGCGCTAAAGTGTCGCTATAATTATAAGTTATGAATGAAACACTACCCATTGTATTAAATCTAGTCTGCATT
Organism: Methylophilaceae bacterium; assembly: GCA_014378915.1. GTDB lineage: Bacteria > Pseudomonadota > Gammaproteobacteria > Burkholderiales > Methylophilaceae > JACMMS01. The sequence goes on along the minus strand of JACMMS010000106.1, from coordinate 5,661 downwards.
CTGTTGCTCATCGTTTTGTTATTACTTGTTTGGCGACAGTTAAGTTTGCAACAATTAAGTACCAGTGCAACCTTGCAAGCAAGCGAACAGGCAAGTATTCAGTCAGCGCAATTAAGCCAAGCTTTAGAGCAAAAACATCGTGGAATGCTATTGGATTTGCATGATGGTTTAAACAAGCTGGGTGATAGATTAGGTGCTCATGCAGCAGAAACTAGCGAACGTTTACGCGCAAGCGTGGCACAAGAGCTGTTATCTACACGCGAGGCCATGCAGACACTACAACTATCACAAGCCGATAGCTTGAGCAAAACGCGTGAAGCCGTATTGGAGAGGTTACACATTACGCTGTCCGACCAAGGAAAAACTCAACAGGAGCTTATCCAAACCACAATGCGCGCTACTACCGTTAGCCTAAAAGAGAGTATTGATGAGCTCACCAAATCTGTGGATGGGCGCTTGGAGTTGATTGGTGGCAAGGTTTCTGAACGATTGGATGAGGGTTTTAAAAAAACCACAGAGACGTTTACCAACGTGATGACGCACTTATCACGCATTGATGAGGCACAGAAAAAAATTGATGGCCTAGCCACTAACGTGATTAGCTTGCAAGATTTATTAAGTGATAAACGCTCACGAGGTGCTTTTGGTGAAGTGCAACTAGAGGGCTTGGTGCGTAACGCATTGCCGCCTAATTCATACGAATTTCAATATAGTTTAGGTGAAAATAAGCGCGTGGATTGCATGTTGTTTTTGCCTGAGCCTACTGGCAGTGTGGCCGTGGATAGCAAGTTTCCGCTTGAAAATTATCATCGCATGTTTGAATTGGGCGCTGCAGAAGCCGATAGAATAGCGGCTAAACGCCAATTTAAACTAGATGTGAAAAAGCACGTGGATGATATTGCTAAAAAATATATTATCCCCAATGTCACGAGTGATGGTGCAGTGATGTTTATCCCTGCTGAGGCAGTGTTTGCAGAGATTCATGCCTACCATCCAGAAATCATCAATTATGCGATGGGACAACGAGTCTGGCTGGTTTCACCTACTACTTTAATGGCGGTGCTTAATACTGCACGCGCGGTGTTAAAAGATACTGAAATGCGCAAACAAGTACATATTATTCAATCTGAATTAGGTAAGCTTGGTAAAGATTTTGCATTATTTGATAAGCGTATGAAAGGCCTTGCCGACCATATTCGCCAAGCCAGTAAAGACGTAGAAGATGTACATATCACTAGCAAAAAAATCACTGCAGGCTTTGCTAAAATCGAGCGTGTAGAACTTTCTGATAAGGCTTTAGCGGTGCCAGATTTATTAGATTTGTTGGATGAAAACAACGAAGAAGAGGATGCAACATGATGATAAAAGTGCTTTACTTTGCACGATTAAAAGAGTCGCTCAATTACTCTACTGAAGAGATGCTGTTACCCAGCAACATTAAGACCATTCTGCAATTAAAAACACATTTAAGTGCGCGCGGTGATGCTTGGACAGCGATTTTTTCAGGGAAACAAGTGGTACGTGCTGCGATTAATCATGCGCTTGTAGATGATACAGAAGTCATTAAAGTGGGCGATGAAGTTGCATTTTTTCCACCAGTTACAGGTGGATAGTTTTGTTGTCACATCCTTATGTAGTTTCTATTCGCGATGATTAAATAGCATTTGATAAATAGCATTGAAATATGAAAATTAGTATACAAATAGAAGATTTTGATTTAACTACCGAACTAGCCTTATTGCTCGGTAAACGAACTGATATTGGTGCTGTAGCGAGCTTTGTTGGTTTAGTACGTCAAGTGACTAGCGAATTAAATCATGAAAATGATGTATTTAGCATGACACTCGAGCACTACCCTGGCATGACAGAAAAAGCACTTGCTGCTATTGTTAAACAAGCGGAGCAGCGCTGGAAAATCATAGATGCTACGATTATTCACCGTGTGGGTGTTTTGCAAGCTGCCGAACAAATCGTGTTAGTTGCCGTGGCAAGTGCGCATCGCGGTGATGCTTTTGCGGCTTGTGAATTTATAATGGATTATTTAAAAACTGAAGCACCATTTTGGAAAAAAGAAACAACAGCCGATGGCGATCATTGGGTGGATCCCAAAGTAACGGATGGTGCTGCGCGTGAGCGCTGGAAAAATGCTGAGTAAATAAGCGCAAAACAAAGTGAGTTATTAACTAAGTTAGTTATTTAGTAGCCGCGTTGAATTCAGCTCAATTCAAATCAACTGAAAAATTAAGCAAATATAAAAATATGTTACAAATCATAGCACCACAAAATCTTAACGCACATATAGCACCTCACGAGTTGTCTTTTTCTAGTACAGCTGAGTTGTTAAGTGACGAGCAGGTCCACGGCTGGGTAGCCCAAGCCGATGCTAAAAAATCAGCTACGTTTGGACTTATCCTCCAGCAACCAGGATTTAATTTACTCGTGTTGGGTGAGCAGGGTACAGGTCGCACCTCGCTCATGCTTAGCGCTATGCAAGAAGCGGCGCTTAATGGCACACATGAAATAACAGACTTAGTGGCGCTGTTTAATTTTGAGATGAATGAAAAGCCTTTGTTTGTGACTTTGCCAGCGGGTGCTGCGTTAAAACTTAGGCTATCGATGGAACATTTTAGTCGCCAGTTAGTTAAACAACTCTCTTCTATTTCCGCTGCATCTGCTGCCAACGAGCATGCCGAAAAATCTGATTTACTAGCCACTATAAACGGCTTTATGACTGACCATTTTGATGCTCTGCAACTAGACCTTAATTTAAGCACTGCATCTCATGCTACTTTGGCGCACTATTTTCACCAGTTGAAACTTGATGTACTAGAATATTTAGAAGCCTGGCAAGCCACCTCTAATATGGGCACAGATAATGAAAAAGAGGCCGATAGCCTGTTAGATGGCTTGTTAAACGAAAGTTTTTTAGGGCGTTATCGAGTCAACATTTTGGTGGCTAATCTGGGAACACAGCCCAAAACTTTAGCCCCCGTTATTTATGACAATGACCCTAGTCTGCAATCATTATTTGGTGGCATCGAAAGTGCGACAGAAAGCTCAAGCACACCAGATTTTATGAGGTTGCGTGCAGGTAATTTAATGCGTGCAAATGGCGGTATGTTGATGTTGCATTTACGTGATTTGCTACAGGATCAGCAAAACGGTAGTCAAATTTTAGAAAAACTACATCGCTTTTTACGTAACGGCACCCTGCAAATTGAAGATTTAAGTAGCGGTACATTAAGTGGCAGTTCTGGGCAAACAGCCAGCTTGACTAATACCAACAGCGTGTTGCCTGTGCAAGTTAAGTTGGTATTGATTGCTACACGTGAAGATTTTTATCAAATGTTGGATGAAAAAGCAGATTTCTTTAATTACTTTCCTATTAAAGTAGAATTTGCAAAGCGTATAGAGGCCAATGTGGCGAATTATGCAGCAGTCGCAGGTTTTGTTGCGCAAAAATGCCAGCAATTTAGTTGCCCACATTTCACTGCCGAAGCTGTTGCGGTATTAATAGGCGCTTTGCAGCGCTTAGAAGAAGATCAAACGCGTATTAGTACTAATTTTGCACGCTTAGAGCGCTTGATTTTAGAAAGCGTTGCTATTAGAGATGTTAATAACGCTAAAGAAAGTCAACTGATTACTGCACAGGATGTAAAAGCGGCTATCGCTGCAAAGCAAGCCAGGCATCATTACGTAGAAGCACAGATTCGTGATTCAATTATTGATAACGAGCTGATGATACAAGTGCATGGTAGTGTAGTGGGGCAGGTTAACGGGTTAACCCATATAGAGCTAGGTGATGCAAGTTTTGGTTCACCAGTGCGCATTACTGCAAGATGCTACGCAGGTAGTAAAGGTGTGATCAATATTGATCGTGAAGTGCAAATGAGTGGGCCAAATCACGATAAAGGTATATTTATTTTACAAAGCTGGTTAAGTGCAAGTTTCTCATCCTTGGCGCCACTCAGCCTCAATGCCTCATTGGTATTTGAGCAAGAATATAACGGAGTAGAGGGTGATTCTGCCTCATGCGCAGAGTTGTTTGCATTGTTATCTGCCTTATCTGGCCTAGGCATTAAGCAGGGCTTGGCTGTGACTGGTGCGTTAAATCAATTTGGTGAGGTAATGCCAATCGGTGGTGTTAATGAAAAAATTGAAGGCTATTTTAGAGTGTGCCGCGCCATTGGATTAGATGGCAAACAGGGTGTGATTATTCCAAAGCGTAATCAAAACCATTTGTTGCTTGATGATGAAGTAATAGCGGCGGTGGCAGCAGGAAAGTTTCACATTTATACGATAGACCATGTGCTAGAAGGCATTGCCCACTTAACAGATACTGAAGCTGGGGTCATAGATGAGCATGGACATTACCCAGCTGAAAGCGTGATGGGTTATGCACAAAAAGTGTTGTCAGGCTATAGAAAAACATTAAAGAACAATAGATTAAACAATAAAATTTAAAATGCGCCAAGAAGAAAATTTCGATAACAAAACTCGCCTAGATAAGTGGTTGTGGGCAGCACGTTTTTTTAAAACGCGCAATTTGGCATCAGATGCCATTGATAGTGGCAAAGTACATGTGGATGGTGACCGTATTAAGCCCGCAAAAGAAGTGCGTTTAAATGCAGTGATTCATATCCGTAATAAAGACTTTGAAATTGAAATGACAGTAACAGGCTTATCAACTCAACGTAAAGGTGCGCCAGAAGCTGCTTTGCTCTATGCCGAAACACCCGCCAGTAAACTCAAGCGTGAAAATTTAAGTGTTACAAAAGAACAAGACCATGCGCGGCGTGACCGCGGCTTAGGCCGACCCACCAAGCGTCAGCAACGTCATATTAAAAAGTTTACTGGCATAGACTTTTAAAGATTTTTAGCATGAATCACTCTTGATATAAAAATACACTCAACTAAAAATTATTAACTAGGGCTTTAAAATGGCAACTACAAATCTTAATTGTTTTAAAGCGTACGATATTCGCGGTAGATTGGGTGATGAACTCAATGAAGATATTGCCTACCGCATTGGTCGTGCTTACGCTAAATTTATGCAGGCGTCAGCCACAAAAGTAACCGTAGCCCTTGGGGCAGATATCCGCCACAGTAGTGAAGGTCTTAAATTGGCGTTGGCAAATGGTTTGATGGATGGTGGGGCGCATGTTATTGATTTAGGCGTAACGGGTACTGAAGAGATTTACTTTGCGACTTTTTATTTTAAGCTAAATGGCGGTATCGAAGTCACTGCCAGCCATAATCCCATTGATTACAATGGGATGAAACTGGTGCGCGAACAATCTAAGCCGATTAGTGGTGATACGGGTTTAAACGAAATTAAGGCAATGGTAGAAGCTAACCAGTTTTCTCCAGTAGTTACTCGTGGTAGCTATATCAAACAAAGCGTACTACCGCAGTTTGTAGAACACTTACTTACCTATATTGATGTAAAACAATTCAAACCGCTTAAACTGGTAGTTAATGCAGGTAACGGTGCGGCAGGGCATGTATTAGATGCAATAGAACAAGCATTTATTGCGCTTAAAGTGCCTGTTACCTTTATCAAAGTTCATCACGAGCCTAATGGCGATTTTCCTAATGGTATTCCTAATCCATTGCTGCCAGAAAATCGTGCCGCAACGGCTAATGCCGTGATAGCGCATG
>JACMMS010000105.1 GCA_014378915.1 Methylophilaceae bacterium | reverse complement strand
TCACGGATGCCTATCTGATCCGCCGTCAAAGGCTTGCCTAACCCTGGCTGTCTACTGTGCTCTGCTTGCACCTGAATAAGCCAACGACGAACCGCTGTTTCTCCTAAGTTCATATCATTGCATACTTGTGATACGCTTAATCCTTGCTCGGTGACCATCTGGACTACTTGTAGCTTGAAGATGGCATCAAATGCTCTTCGTTTGTTCATTGTTTTTCTTTCCTAATAGTTGGATTATCCACCTATTTTGGTGTCTATTTCTATTAGACCACTACAGTTGTGCAACTTATAAAACACTTAAATGTAACTGTTATTTAAAAACCTTAAGGAGAGTAATATTACAACTATTCATAAAGCCTATATTAATGCTATTTTGGGAGACGCAACTTATGCTTTATATGAAAATAACTAAAGTGGTCAGTTATTTACAAGATAATCGGGGAAAGCCCCCAATTAAATCAGATACAGCCTGTAGAAAAAGACAAGGCGATTTCACCATTAGAATTCAATAACAACAGAAAGCCATGTGACTACAAAAGTGGTTAACATAGAATTCCCCCTAATGTGGTCTGCAAGAGTAGCGGTGAACGATTAAAATAAAAGTTGGCTATATAAGTTAATAATAAACAGTTTAGCTAATACATACTAAATTGAAAAATCTAGCGGGAAGTCATTAATTAACCAACCTATAGCCTACACCAGTTTCAGTCATCAAATATTTAGGTTGTGTCGCATCCGCTTCAAGTTTTTGCCGTAAATGTCCCATGTAAATTCTTAAATAATGACTGCTTTCTACAAAGCTAGGCCCCCATACATCTTTGAGTAGTTGGCGTTGTGTTACGACGCGACCTGTATTTCTAATCAGCACGGTTAGCAACCTGAATTCAATGGGGGTGAGATGCACTGGCTCTGCGCCTTTGCTTACGAGTCGTCTGGTCAAATCGACTGTAATCTCGCCAAACATAAATAAGCCATTATTGCTATTACCTTCAGTAGCCAAGCTACGGCGGCGCAGTTGTGCACGAATTCTTGCTAGCAGTTCCGCGCTACCAAATGGTTTGATTAAGTAATCGTCTGCACCAGCATCTAGTACTTTAACTTTTTCGGCTTCATCTGTCCTTGCAGATAATACAATAATGGGTACTGTGCTCCAGCTGCGGATTTGCATGATGACCTCAACACCTTCCATGTCTGGCAAGCCAAGATCAAGCACCACAGTATCTGGTTTGCGTGTGCCAACTTCAATTAAGCCTTGCTGGCCAGTTTCTGCACTATATACCTGCAAGCCAGCATTTTCTAATGACGCGATGATAAAGCGGCGTATCTGCCGCTCATCTTCAATCACAATAATTGTATTAGTGTGTTCTGTCATCTTTTAGGGTACCTCTATAAATTCAACTTTCGTAGTCACACTGCGTTACTCATAAAAAAATAATTCCTTCCATATCAAATTTATGCGGCGTCATTATTTTTTAATTGCGCCTTATTTGACTTAGAAACTATAAATTTATAGAGATTCCCTTTACTATTCTTTTACTTGCTCCGAAGTTTCCGCTGAAATTTCTGCTGAAATCTCTTCTAGCGCTGGCATGGTGGGTGGCGTGCCTATTGGTAAGGAAAATATAAAGAGTGCGCCATGTGGTATTTGTGTTTCGGCCCAAATTTTACCATCATGCGCTTGAATAATGGCTTGGCCAATAGATAAGCCTAGCCCAACACCTGGTTTGGCTGATTCTTTTTCACCGCGGGTAAATTTATCAAATATTTGTAATTCACGGTCTGGTGGTAAACCAGGACCATTGTCTGCGACAGATACCCAAACATCAGTACCGTTTTTTATTGCTGTAATGTTAACCACTGAATTTTCTGGCGTGTATTTACAAGCATTATCCAATAGATTGCATAGTACACGCTCAATCATCACTGCATCAAACTGCAACAGCGGCAAATCTACTGGGATACTTACATTAATCTGATGCTTAACGAGTGTTGGGCGCATCATACGAATGGACGTCCCGACCACTTCTTCTAGCATTTGCCATTGCCGATTTAGCTGCACCTTGCCCGATTGTATGCGAGCCATATCTAGTAAGTTAATGACTAATTGTTGCATACGGAAAGTTTGCTCATACAGCGCATTAATCATGCTTACTTGATTGTCATTAAAGTCTGTATTACTAGCATCAGCCTGTGCTTTTAAAATGCCACTGATGCCTAAAATAGACGTGAGCGGTGTGCGTAAATCATGTGAAATAGCGCTTAATAATGAGTTGCGTAAGCGTTCAGATTCCATATTAATCAAAGCATCACGGGCTACTTCTACATAATGTACGCGCTCCAATGCTAAACCAATTTGCGCGGCGAATGTATCTAGCAATTGTCGCTGTTCAGGTAAAAAAATCTCGCTAATTGTTTCGGGTTCAATCGCCAAGACACCGCGTGTGCGCATAGGGGCTTTTAGCGGCAAGTAAAGTTTTGCGCTAGAAGGCAGGGTATTGGTACCTAAACCTGCTTCTTCTTGATGGTCGTACACCCATTGCGATATACCAGTATCTACTGTTGCGATTTTACTGTTTGCTAAATCAGCTTGTTGTTCTTGCAACTTATCATGGCTATTGGGTAATACGATGGCTATTTTAGATTGAAAAATACCCGCTAAATGGTGTGTGCTGATTTCTACAATATGGCTGGAAGTGAGTGCAGAAGCTAGTTGTTTACCTAAATCATATAAAACACGGCTACGTCTTTCGCGATAATTGGCTACAACCGCCTGGTAACGTAAATTTGAGGTGAGATTACTAATCACGAGCGAAACCGAGAACATCACCACAAAAGTCAGCAAATACTGGGTGTCAGCAATTGAAAAAGAGAAGCGTGGAGGCACCAAAAAGAAATCAAATGCGGATACGCTCAACACAGAAGCGAACAGCCCAGGTCCGCGACCAAATTTGGCTGAAATAAGCATCACACCCAGTAAATAAAGCATGATGAGATTAGACAGCTCAAAGAAATGCAGCAATAAATTAGAGAGTATTGATGCAACAATACTGGCAACTAACGCCCAAATATAGCCACGTTTTTTTATTTGACTCGCTTGTTCATTACTTAAACCGAACGCAGTTCTAATCGCAATGTTGGGTTGGTATTCTTTTTTTGTTTCGTCTTGCCGCACGACAATATGGATATCAACATCAATGGCATCGCGTGCCAATAAGTCAGTCACGCTTGGGCTAAAAAATCGTGAAATAAGCGAACGTGAAGGTTTACCCACGACCAATTTAGACACATTTCGGCTACGCGCATAATCCAGTAGCACGGTGCTGATTTCGGTGCCACTTAGAGTGGCAGTTTCTGCTCCTAAATCTTGTGCTAAACGCATAGTTTTTAAAATGGCATCACGCGCAGCGTCAGTGAGCTTTTGTAAAGCGGGCGTTTCTACATAAACTGCTAACCAATCAGCTTTTAAACTGGCGGCCAAACGTGCTGTAGCGCGGACCAATTGCTCAGCTTCATTCCCTGAACCTACCGCTACTAAAATACGATCATGTGCCTGCCAAATTGGCTTAATGGATTGATCCGCACGATATTCACGCATTTGCGCATCGACTCGGTCAGCGGTTCTGCGCAGCGCCATTTCCCGTAGAGCGATTAAATTACCTTTACGAAAGAAGTTCTTTTTCGCTTGCTCTGCCTGTTGCGGAATATACACTTTACCATCTTGCAGACGGCGCAAAAGCTCCTCTGGCGATAAATCTACTAGCGTCACTTCATCTGCTAAATTAAATACTTTATCCGGCAAAGTTTCTGCCACACGCACGCCAGTGATTTGTCCAACCACATCGTTTAAGCTTTCCAGATGTTGCACATTAAGCGTGCTGTAAACATCAATACCTGCTGCCAGCAGCTCCTCAACATCTTGCCAGCGTTTAGGATGGCGTGAGCCTTCGACATTAGAATGCGCTAGCTCATCTATAAGGATCAAGGCAGGCTTACGTATTAGGGCTGCATCGATATCAAACTCAGTGAGGTCACGCCCACGGTATAACATGGTTTTACGGGGTAACAAGGGTAAACCCTCTAATTGGCGCTCAGTATCTGCCCGACCATGGGTTTCAATGATACCAACGATAACATCAATGTTTTCCCTGTAAATAATTTTAGCCGCTGAAAGCATGGCAAAAGTTTTACCAACGCCTGCACAGCCACCAAAAAATATTTTTAGCCGGCCGCGCTTTTGTTTAGCGTCATCTAGCTGAATTTTTTCTAGTAATTGATCAGGGTCTGGACGTGTAATCATCGTATTATTAGTATAGAGATTTAAAAGGTTGAATGATTAGTTTCTAAAAAAGCATAGTTATTAACACTCAGTGTGCACATTCGCCCTAACAGAAAAATGCCACCAGTTTTTTCTACGTATGGTTTCACAATCAAAACTACAGGTACAAGCCTTACCGTAAGATATTTCATGTCTTACGTCTTTGACCATATGATGTTTACCACAAACTGGGCAAAAGTGTGGAAAGTAATCCGAAAGCTGCTTTTGTAAGTCAGTTTGAAATGAACCGTTTTTTAAAATTATTAAAATTCTTGAGAAAAATCATTCATAGCTTTAACTTCATAGGTTTAACTGCATAGAATTAATATAAAGCGCGCTCAAATAAATGATTGTTAATGATGTTTACGCTCATTGATAGTCAACGCTGGAAAACACGCATGATGGTATTCATCACACGCTCCATAACGGATAATGTGACATCAAACCACATTTTTACAGAGTGGGTATACGCTAAAGGCTGCACTTTAATAAAATCAATGCAACTGCCAAAAGTGCTGATGACGGTTCTTTTTAAGAGTTCAGCATATTGCTCATCAACTATTACTCGAATAATCATTTTTTTCTCAATTTTTTTATTCAAATAGGGCCTAATATTAAAAGGTTGAGAGGCATTCATGACGATTTATTTCGCCTCCTTAGTGATAGATGCATCTAATGCCATATTAAGCGCCAATACGTTTACACGCGCCTCACCCAGTACGCCAAGTTGCCTAGCTTGTGTATTTTTTTGTACTAATTCAATTACTTGGTCAGCTTGTAAACCACGTGCTTTTGCCACACGGTTAACTTGGTAATTGGCAGCAGCGGGGCTAATTTCAGGGTCTAAACCACTTGCAGAGGCCGTCACTAAATCAACAGGTATTGGCAAAGTATTATCAGGATCAACCTGTTTTAACTCAGCTATACGACCTTTAATCGTTTCTGTTAAAGCTGGGTTTAATGGCCCAAGATTTGAGCCAGAAGAAGCCGCAGCATTATTGGGGTAGGGCCCAGTAGCAGATGGTCTGCCCCAAAAGTATTTGGCATGGGTAAAGCTTTGGCCGATTAATGTTGAGCCAACCACTACATCACCTTGTTTAACTAAGCTACCCGCTACTTGGCTAGGGAAGAGCGTTTTGCCAATGCCAGTAGTTATTAGGGGATAAACCGCCCCAGTAATAATGGTAAGGCCTAAGAACAAACTAATCGCTGGGCGTAAAGTTTCTTTCATGATTTTTCCTTTGATTGACTAAAATATTACTTGCTTAAACTAAACCTAGAACAGTCAATAAAATGTCAATAATTTTGATTCCTATGAATGGCACAATGATGCCGCCTAAACCGTATATCAGTAGATTATTACGCAATAAAGTTGCTGCGCCAACTGCATGATAAGGCACACCTTTTAACGCTAACGGGATTAAGAACATAATAATCAGTGCGTTAAAAATAACGGCTGATAAAATCGCTGAGTTTGGGCTGGTTAAGTGCATGACATTCAGGGTATTTAAAGCAGGGTAAGTCGTCGCGAATGCCGCAGGAATAATCGCGAAATATTTGGCAATATCGTTAGCAATACTAAATGTGGTCAGCGAGCCACGTGTCATCAACATTTGCTTACCAATTTCTACAATCTCAATCAGTTTGGTAGGGTTGGAATCTAAATCTACCATATTGCCCGCTTCTTTTGCGGCTTGCGTACCAGTATTCATTGCTACAGCAACATCGGCTTGAGCAAGTGCTGGCGCATCATTTGTGCCATCACCCGTCATGGCAACCAGCTTGCCTTGTGATTGGTGTTCGCGAATCAATGCTAATTTAGCTTCTGGTGTGGCTTCGGCTAAAAAGTCATCAACACCTGCTTCTGCAGCGATTGAGGCTGCTGTTAAACGATTATCACCTGTAATCATGATGGTTTTAATACCCATTGCGCGTAGTTCTGCAAAACGCTCTTTAATGCCGCCTTTTACAATGTCTTTAAGCTCAACTACACCGACTACTTTTGCACCATCAGCCACGACTAAAGGTGTGCTACCTCGGCGTGAAATATCATCTACTTTTGTAGTGACTTCCACAGCAAACGTGCCGCCTAGTGATTCAACATAAAGCTTAATTGCGCTGGCTGCACCTTTACGAATAGCTCGTTCACCAACGTTAATGCCGCTCATACGGGTTTGGGCAGTAAAGGGTACAAAGGTGGCGTTTAAAGTCGCCATATTGCGTTCTCGTAAATCAAACTTATTTTTGGCTAATACGACAATACTACGACCTTCTGGTGTTTCATCAGCAAGTGAAGCGAGTTGTGCTACTTCTGCCAATTCACTTTCACTAATACCAGCCGCTGCTACAAAGGCCGAAGCTTGGCGATTTCCCAAAGTAATGGTGCCGGTTTTATCAAGTAGCAATACGTCAACATCCCCAGCTGCCTCTACCGCACGGCCAGAAGTGGCTATTACATTGGCTTGCATCATGCGGCTCATGCCTGCCACACCAATCGCAGAAAGCAAACCTGCAATGGTGGTAGGAATCAAACAAACTAGCAATGAAACTAATACGGTAATAGTGGCTGGGTGGCCAGCACCCGCGACTTGTACGCTAAATAATGAGAAGGGTAACAAGGTCACTGTTGCTAATAAAAACACGATGGTTAGTGCTACTAAAAGAATAGTTAATGCGATTTCATTGGGCGTTTTTTGGCGTTTTGCACCCTCTACCATCGCAATCATACGGTCTAAAAAGGCCTCACCTGGGTTCACGGTCACGCATACTACAATCCAATCTGATAGCACCAGTGTACCGCCTGTTACTGCACTGAAATCCCCACCAGACTCACGAATAACTGGTGCAGATTCACCCGTAATGGCGGACTCATTTACAGATGCAATACCTTCTACCACTTCACCATCAGCTGGAATGGTGTCGCCAGCCTCTACTAAAATGATATCGCCTTTACGTAAGCTGGCACTATCGGTCAAAGTTACTGCAGAATCATGCTTTGTATTAGCTAACTTTTTGGCAACCACGTTCTTTTTAGATTGCCTTAATGCAGCCGCTTGCTCTTTACTACGACCTTCAGCCAGGGCTTCGGCAAAGTTAGAAAATAACACAGTGAACCACAACCAAATTGACACTAGCAGAATAAAGCCTGCTGATGCTTCACCCTTGCCAAATAAAGCTTGTAAGAACAATAGTGTGGTTAAAATACTACCTAAATACACAACAAACATCACAGGGTTGCGCCATTGAGTTTGTGGACTTAGTTTTTTAAACGAATCTATAATCGCAGGTGTTAGTAACTTTTTGTCAAACATCGACATTTTTTCTTTAGGCAATGTTTCTTGATAAATTGCTTCTGTAGACATAATTAATCCTTTAATTTTTTTGGCTGGCAGATTTGGTTATAATGGCTAACTATCGTCATTTAGCTAGCATCATTAAATGCTCAACGATTGGCCCTAGCGCCAAGGCTGGTACATAAGTGAGGGCACCCACTAAAATCACCACGCCTATCAATAAAATCACAAACAATGGACCATGCGTTGGCAAAGTACCAAGCCCAGGCTGAATACGTTTTTTAGCTGCCAGTGCACCAGCAATCGCTAATACTGGAATGATGATACCGAACCGGCCAAACCACATGGCAATTGCTAATAAGTAATTATAAAAAGGCGTGTTGGCAGAGATGCCAGCAAATGCACTGCCGTTGTTATTAGCTGCAGACGAAACCGCGTATAGCACCTCACTAAAGCCATGTGCGCCTGGGTTGGCAATGCCAGCTTTACCTGGTTCGACCATCACCGCAATTGCAGTCCCTATTAGCACTAATATTGGCGTGACCAAAATAATGATAGATGACATTTTCATCTCAAAAATCTCAATTTTTTTACCTAAATATTCTGGCGTACGACCTATCATTAAACCTGAAACAAATACAGCTAAAATCGCGTAAATCAACATGGTATAAAGCCCAGAACCTACACCGCCAAACACCACTTCACCTAACTGAATCAACCACAGCGATACAAGCCCGCCAATAGGAGTGAGTGAATCATGCATGGCGTTGACTGCGCCACAAGAGGCTGCTGTGGTTATGGTGGCAAATAATGATGAAGCCACAATACCAAACCGGGTTTCTTTACCTTCCATGTTGCCACCAGCTTGCAGAGCGCTACTAGTTTGATCTACGCCTGCTGAATTCAAACTGGCTGCTGTAAATGCAGGGTTGCCTGCTTGTTCTGCTGAAACAAGCACCGTTGCCATTACTATAAAAATTAATCCCATTGCCGCGAATACCGCCCAACCTTGACGTGTATCACCTACCATCATGCCAAATGCGTAGCAAAACCCAGCAGGTATTAAGAAAATCAGTACCATTTGCAAAAAGTTAGTAAGTGGCGTGGGATTCTCATAAGGGTGTGCTGAATTAGCATTAAAGAAGCCCCCACCGTTAGTACCTAGCATTTTGATGGCTTCTTGTGAGGCTACAGGACCCATGGCTAGGGTTTGCGTTTTAGTTGTTAAGTTTTCTAAAACGGCATCACCTTTTGCATCTTTTAACGGGTTACCTGTGTTGTCAAGTTTTGGTTGTTGGTAACTAGTAGTCTCAAGCGTAATCACGTTTTGATAGCTACTAAAATTTTGTATTACGCCTTGGCTCATAAATATCACTGCAAAAAGCAGAGAGAAAGGTAATAAAATGTACAAAGTAGAGCGCGTGAGATCAACCCAGAAATTACCAATGGTTTTAGCCGAATGCCTAGCAAATCCGCGAATCATGGCAATCACCACCGCAATACCAGTAGCTGCAGATAAGAAGTTTTGTACTGTTAGTCCCACCATCTGCGTAAAGTAGCTCATCGTACTTTCGCCCGCATAACCTTGCCAATTGGTATTGGTTATAAAACTCACTGCGGTATCCAATGATGAATCAACACTCACATTAGAAAATTGTTGCGGGTTTAAAGGTAATGAAAGCTGTAAGCGTTGAAGTAAAAACAACACTAAAATGCCTAGTGTGTTAAACACTAAAAGTGCGATGGCATAAGCTTTCCAATCCATTTCTACTTTTGCGTTAACACCACCTAATTTATAAAGTAACCGTTCAACGGGGCCGCCAATTTTGTTAAGTAAAGGCGTATTACCTTCCATAACGCTTGCAATGAATACTCCCATTGGCTTAATGAGCAATAAAATAACGGCAAAATATAAACCGTATTGAATGAGCATGTTCGCGTTCATTAAAAATTCTCCGGTTTAATTAATGCATACAATAAATAAATTAATAGCAACACACTTGTGATGCCGCTTAAGATGGTTAACCAACTCATTATTTCGCTCCAATATTTAGCTAAATTACGTAGCTTCTAGAATACAGAGGGTAAAGTAAATAATGTGTAATGAGTTGGCACATATGTGTAAAAATTTAGTAAAAATGGCAAGTCTGATTTCATCAATCAGCGTAACTAATCAATAGCTAGTTACGTACTTAACCGCTAAAATAGCATTAGCAGTAATATTCGTTTTATAAGCCGCGCTCAACTCCATGAAGGCAGTTCTATTGGACTGTTTTAGCCGCGTTCTTTTTGATTAGTGATTCATGTTAAATACCCTCAATGCGCCACAGCGCGAAGCTGTAAAATATCTCGATGGTCCTTTGCTGGTGTTAGCTGGCGCAGGTAGCGGCAAAACACGTGTGATTACGCAAAAAATTGTGCATCTCATTGAAAATTGCGGTTATGCGCCAAAGGAAATTGCTGCCATTACCTTTACTAATAAAGCCGCCCGTGAGATGCAAGAACGTGTGGGTGATTTAATGCGCGACAATGTAGCGTTAAAAGGTAAACCAAACAAAGGGTTAACTATCGCGACTTTTCACTCACTGGGTTTACAACTGCTTCGCCAAGAAGCTACTCTGTTAGGATATAAACCGCAGTTTTCAATTTTAGATTCCTCTGATAGCTTTAAGATTTTGGCTGATATCTTAGCCACTACAGATAAGCAGTTATTTAAAAAAACCCAGTGGCAAATTTCTAGCTGGAAAAACGCGTTTATTAATCCAGATCAAGCCAAAGCAATGGCTGATGAAGAGCTGACTGTTGCGGCGGCTAAAGTGTACAAAATTTATCAACAAACGCTTAAAGCGTATCAAGCAGTAGATTTTGATGACTTAATTAAACTGCCTGTAGAGCTTTTTGAAACACACCGTGAGGCGCTAGAAAAGTGGCAACGCAAACTTAAATACTTACTGATTGATGAATACCAAGATACTAATGCTTGCCAATATAAACTGGTGAAAATGCTCACAGGCGTGACTGGTCAATTTACTGCGGTTGGTGATGATGACCAAGCTATTTATGGCTGGCGTGGGGCTGATGTAGAAAATTTACACCAACTCACCGAAGACTTTAGCCGCTTAAAAGTGATTAAGCTAGAACAAAATTATCGTTCTACGGTACGAATTCTGCGTGCTGCAAACCAAGTCATTTCGAATAATCCTAAACTATTCGATAAAAAATTGTGGAGCGATTTAGGCACGGGCGAATTGCTGCAAGTCACTGCTGCAAAAGATGAGGATCATGAAGCTGAAAGCGTGGTGATGAAGATTTTGGCGCATAAGTTTGAAAATCGTACGTTTTACAAAGATTACGCCATTCTTTATCGTGGTAATCATCAAGCACGGATATTGGAGCAACAATTACGTAATAACAAAATCCCTTACACTATTTCTGGTGGGCAATCATTTTTTGATAAAGCTGAGATTAAAGATTTAATCAGTTATCTGCGCTTAATTGCCAATGAAGATGATGACCCCGCGTTTATTCGTGCAGCTACTACACCTAAGAAAGGTATCGGTAGCACTACGCTTGAGCGCTTAGGGGAATATGCTAGTGATCATAAAATATCGCTATTTTCAGCAGCATTTGAAGGTGGTTTTCAACGCGATATTGGTGAAAAACAGCTTAATGATTTACTCACTTTCTGCCAATATATCAACAAGTTGCAAGATCGTGCTGCACGCGACCCGGCTGGTGAAGTGCTAAACGATATGATGGCGGCAATTCAATATGAAGCGTTTTTATATGACAGTGAAGAGCCGCGTACCGCTGAAGGTAAATGGAAAAATGTAATAGACTTTATTGGCTGGCTGAGCAAAAAGTCTGAGGGCAGCACAGAGTTTGGGAATGAGTCAGATGGAAAAAACCTGCTAGAACTCACGCAAATGGTCAGTTTAATGAGTATGTTAGAAGGTCGCGAAGATCATGAGCCAGATGCAGTGAAGCTATCTACATTGCACGCTGCTAAAGGCTTGGAGTTTGGTCACGTATTTTTAATTGGCGTCGAAGAAGGCATATTGCCCCATCAAGTTTCGATTGACGGAGAGCAGATTGAAGAAGAGCGCCGGCTTATGTATGTAGGCATTACACGTGCACAAAAATCACTCAATATTTCTTGGTGTAAAAAGCGCAGACGCGGCGGTGAAAACACTGCCTGTGAGCCTAGCCGCTTTATTGCAGAGTTACCTACCGCAGATGTGCGTCACTTTGGTAATCCATTTAACCAAGACCCTGAAGCGAGCAAAGCTTTGGGCAAGGAACGTATGGCGCAGATTAAAGCGATGTTGGGTAAATAGTCCAATTAAGCTAATTGAACAGGTTATTTAACTTACCTTTGTAGCAAATCAACTACTGAAAACCTATATTTGTTGCAAATTTACAACGTGCTAATATATATTTTGCATAAAAGTCGCAATTACTAAGGTTAGTGTCGCTATTGATGAAGTTGGTCCTAGACCTGTGATGATTAATAGGGTTAAATTAAGTTGTGTTAACAATGTTAATAATTTTTTTTACTCAAATGTCCAATGATAAAACATAAGGCATTGAGTGAAGAAGCACAATAAATTTAAAGCATCATTAGCAAATTAACTAAAAAGACAATTTTTCAAAGAAAAGGGTAAAGATATGAATAAAGTGTTAAGTAAACATGCACTAGCAGCACTTTGTGCAGCGCCATTATTTTTAAATATGGGTTTTGCTCAAGCTGATGAAATGCCAGTTCCTGCAGCTACTGAAGCTGCGGCACCTGCAGAACCAGCACCACCGTATACACTTACTTATAACCTCGGTTTGTATAGTAATTACATGTTCCGCGGTGTTGATTATAGCGATGGCCCAGCTGTGCAAGGTGGTATTGAT
Source organism: Methylophilaceae bacterium (assembly GCA_014378915.1). Taxonomy (GTDB): domain Bacteria; phylum Pseudomonadota; class Gammaproteobacteria; order Burkholderiales; family Methylophilaceae; genus JACMMS01. The sequence continues at coordinate 24,284 of JACMMS010000105.1, read as the reverse complement.
TGGGCGCATAGCAGTGGTTTTTACTTAGGAACATGGTTTTCAAATTTAGATCCTTATGCATACGGAAAAGTTGATGGCCTTTCAAAGGGTAACCATATTGAAACAGACTTTTATGGTGGTTATGCTCACAGCTTTGATAATGGTTTTGGTGTTAACTTTTTAGGAAACTATTATAAATACTTTGAAGGCCATAACTCTCTTGACGGTCATAAACAAGACTCTTTTGAGGTTTCTGCTGCACTAACATATAAATATTTTACTTACACTTACTATAATCTATTAAGTAATTATTACGGCTTAAGAAAAATAAGTGGCCCTAATGGCGGTGGTGACACAAAAAACACTCAATATCATGAGTTAAAAGTGAATTACAAATTACCATTAGGTGACATAAACTTTATGGCTAAAGTTGGTTATCAAAAAGCTCCGGATATTGATAAAGACTTATATGGATCACATGGCGCTGATCAAGGTGACTTTGCAATTGGTTTGAACAGAGATTTTAGCCTACCTTCTGGTGGTAAACCAATTACTGGCTTTAATGCTGGTGCATACTACACTGATACATTTTCTGTAAAGAATCAGAACTTTTGGGTTTCTAATGATTTAAGAGATATAAATGAAGCAAAGTTATGGTTCTACGTTAAACGTACTTGGTAATAGCTTAGTATAATTGTTTAATAAAAAGGGTGCTTATGCGCCCTTTTTTATGCGTTACATTTGGGGAATAGCATGGAATAAACTCAACAACATACCCAATTAAATAAACTATTAATCAATGTTGAATTTGTTACAGGACAAGAGCCGGATGAAGCTATTGTAAATCCTGCCAGTGGTCAAATAATCGCTCAAATTAAAGAAGCCTCAATCGAGCAGGTTGAGATTGTGACTCAAGCCGCCGCGAATGCTTTTCCAGCTTAGAGTAAAACAGTGCCTAAAGATAGGACGGCATTACTTTTAACGCTGGCTAATAGTATTGATGCAAATGCAGAGATCTTTGCAGAGTTAGAGTCTCTCAACCGTGGTAAGCCATATTTAGCAGTACTCAATGATGAGTTGCCGGCTGTTGCTGATGTATTCCGTTATTTTGCTGGTGCTGCCCGCAGTATGAGTGGTAGCGCTGCGGGGGAGTATTTGGCTGGTCACACTAGTATGATACGTCGTGACCCTGTAGGCGTAGTAGCTTCTATAGCGCCATGGAATTACCCATTAATGATGGCTGCTTGGAAGTTAGCCCCGGCCCTAGCAGTGGGTAATAACTGTGTGTTGAAGCCATCTGAAATGACGCCGTTAACCACCTTGAAATTAGCTGAACTAATTACTAAAATTTTTTTCCCTTAAGGCATAGTCAATATTGTACTTGGACGCGGACAAACAGTAGGTGCACCACTGATTGCGCAACCACAAGTGCGCATTACTTCAATTATTGGTGATGTTGGTACAGGTAAGCGAGTGCTTGAAAATGCTGCAAATGGTATTAAGCGCACGCATTTAGAGCTAGATAGTAAAGCGCCTGTAATTGTATTTAACGATGCAGATATTCAGGCTGCAATTGAGGGATTGTGTGCATTTGGATTTTACAACGCAGGGCAAGATTGCACAGCCACTTGCCGCTTGTATGTTGAAGATAAAATTTATGAACAATTTGTTGCAGATTATTCAGCTGCAGTTGCTGCGATTAAAGTGGGCACACAAAAAGAAGACGGCGTGGAAATAGGCTCTCTAAGGAGTACTAGGCAGTTAGAGCGCGTGGCTGGCTTTGTTGAGCATGCTGCAGCTGAAAAACACGTAGAAGTAACCGTTGGGGGAAAAATACTCGATTCTGCTGGTTTCTTTTATGCACCCACAGTCATGGCTGGCGCATTTCAATTAGACGAGATAGTTGCTCGTGAAGTATCTGGGCCAGTTGTAACTATTACAAGCTTTGAGGGCATAGATGAATCGATTGCGCTAGCCAATGATTCAGACTACGGCTTGTCATCTTCAGTATGGACGCAAGATATCAGCAAAGCAATGCGCTCTCTGCTTAGCAGCAGTATGGCTGTACATGGGTCAACACGCATTTTATGCTGGTTTCTGAGATGCCACATGGTGGTATGAAACAATCGGGATATGGTAAAAATTTATCTGGCTATAGTTTAGAAGATTACACAGTAGTGAGACATGTCATGATCAAACATTAATCGATGATTTTTTTCTTAGACAGAGGTCTTATTTGAGCAATTGCAGGTTAACTGCAATCAATTAGGAGGGTGCATTTGCACCCCTCCTAATTGATTGCAACAAAGCCTTAAAATTTTTATTAAAGCATAGTTTTATCCGTTTTTGGTGGGCCAGTAAAGCGTCTCTTCTTACCAAAGACAAACCAGAATACTGCCATCACTACCAACATAATTAAAGTTAAATAAAACACTTTTTCCTTGGGTGGTTGCATGCCTAAATAGGCTAAAAATGAGCCGCCTAATACCGCCAAAATAGCAATAGGTTCAGATAAACCTTTTAAGTTAAATAGTCCTTTGTGTGTCCAAGTTTTACCTTCGGCAAATAGTCCAGCGGCAACTGGCATCACATAAGAAATATTTAAAAAGACGGTACTACCTGTGGCCAATACTAAAAATACATCCTCGTATAATGTAGCAGCAACGGCTAGTATTGCTGAAACCCAAGTAGCGATTAATGGTGTTTTTAATGTGGGGGTGAATTGCACGCAACATACTATAGCCAGGTAAGCCTCCATCGCGCGAGAACGCAAACATCATGCGTGAACATGAGGTTAAGCAAGCGAGGCAACAGAGACAGTTTACAACAAAAATACCGATAGATAAAATGATGCGTAAGCCATCTGGTAATTGATGTAACAGGGCATCAAAAAAGGTATAACCTTATTTAACGCCTTCACTTAAATCTGGCATCACTAAAACAAAAGTCGCGACCATAACAAAGCCAAAAATGACAGAATATATTACTGCATTCGCAATGCCGCGTGGGACCGTGTTTGCTGCATCATGCGTTTCTTCTGGGGTATGAGCTGAGGCATCAAAACCTATAATGGTTTAGCATACGAGTAGTAGTCCACTCAAAAATAGTAATAACATACCTTCTCGTTTGAACCATACATTACCTTCAGTACCCGTGAAGTTGGTAAAAGTAAATAGCTTAGAAATATGAAGTGGTGTTGTGCTGTAGGCTAATAGTGAAATGATGAGAGATACAGCAATTATAAAAATAAGATAACCTGAAATATCAGTTAATTTAGCGGTCAGTTTGGGAAAATAAGCATTTAGAACCTATTGTGAGATTGTAATTAAGGCAATGGATCCGATTTGAAAAGCTTCCCCCATTGCTTCTGGTGCAATACCTAATATTAGTGCAATCAGTGTTTTAAAGAATGGGTCAAACACGCCAAAATTGACAGAAGCTGCAACAAAAATTAAGCCTAGTAAGTTAAACCATGCGGTTGACCAACCGTAACCTTTGCCACCTAACGTAGAGCTCAAATGATATAAGCCATCCGCAGTTGGTATGAGGAGGCTATTTGCGCCATTGCCATCGCAACAATCAGAGCAAATAATCCACCAACAGGCCTGCCTATAACGAGGGATGCACCAGCACCTAAACCTTGATTAAAAGCACTAATGCCACCTGCCAAAATACAAATAATTGAGAAAGAAATAGCAAATTTGAAAAGCCGCCCATATGTCGGTGCAGCTCTTGTTCATAACCCATACTCTTTAGATTTTGTGCATCCGCGTCGGCTGCAAGGTTTTGCTGGTTACTCATAAATTATCCCTTTAAATTGAACTGATGGTTGTGTTTCTCTTTCTCTTTTTTTGCTTTGGATGCTTTGGATGCTTTGGATGCTTTGAAATTTTAACTTTACAACATTGGTTTTTATAAATAGCTATTAAAACCAATGTCCTGCAATTAACCAACACACTTACAATGACTATATTGCCATTAGATTTACTTACATTCAATTAAATTTATTAGCGTTTAACTCTATTTAATCAACAGCTACTTATTGTTAACTCAACTTCAAATCACTACATGATCGTATTTTTAGTCTAATCACGCCGTTATTCAGCTTAATCACGCCATAATTAATCTAATATAGGTTAATGAGTCAGCTCGGCTAAGCATGCAGAAAATGCACTGAGTAAATGCTCAACATCATTCCCAGTAGTATCGGGGCAAACCAATAACATATTGTGAAATGGGGTTGATAAGCACACCGCGATTAATCAGGTATAAATGAATAGTTTGCTCTAATTCAGAATCCAACATTAATGAGGCTTCTAAGCCATTTTTAGATGGAATTTTAGTAAATAGAAATTCTGTGCGGGCGCCCACTTGTGTCACACACCAAGTTAAATTATCCAGGTTAATAGCATTGCGTAAACCATTGGCTAATTTAAACATTAGTGCGTAAGGGGTTCAGTCATCACTTCGCTTAAAGTAGCACGCATGGCATCAATGGCCAGCATATTGGCTGTTAAGGTAGAGCTTATGCCATAATGCCCAGAGGGGGCATTAGTTTTAGCAGCTACAGCCGCGCATTTGCAAGTGCTTCGCTAAACCCATAGACCGCGCAAATTGCCCTTAATAGTTGGAAACACACACTCCACTTCGTTAATGTTGTTTGATTTTATGAAATTTACAACTTTTTTTAATTTATTTTCTGACATGCTTTGTTGCCCTTAATAACCCTTAATAACCCTTGATAACCCATAATAACCCTTGATAACACTTGATATATTCCAATCAACTTCGACATTCTCGCGTATTCAGGAATCCATGTTAGGTTTTAAAAATAATTTAAAATAGATTCCCTCATTCGCGAGAATGACGAGGTATGAAATATTGACACTTAACTTACTAATCGATTAATACACTAAGCCAAACCCCAAACCCTCAGCCTTTGTTAGTGATACGTCGTTAGTTACTCGTAACCAATCAAAAGCTTAGCATTTAGAGCTAATTGTTAAGAGCTTAGTTTAAGCACTCAAACTAAGTCACTAGTTTAATCTTTTTCTAGAATGCAGTGCGCTCGAGTAGCGCATACATTTTTATCGTTAATGGCATTACTTGTTTTAAATAATGTTTGGTCTGCTTTACTTAAGCTTTGCGTTGTATTCCCAGCTATGTCACTTAATATGTCTTCAATAATCTGTAAGCCTTCATCCAATAGAGCATCGCTTATGGTGAGTGGCACCATAACGCGCAGCACATTGCCATAAACACCGCAACTTAAAATTAATAAACCACGTTTAGCGCATTCTGTTTTGAGGGTGTTGGCAATATCGGATGCGGGTTTATGCGGGTCATTATTGTGGCAAAACTCTACGCCTGTCATTGCGCCTAAACCGCGGACTTCTGTAATAAAGTTAAACTTTGCTTGCATTTGCGTAAATCTGCCGCGTAATCGTTCTCCAATCAGCATGGAGCGTTCACAGAGCTGCTCTTCCTCCATTACATCTAACACTGCATGTGCAGCGGCGATAGTAATCGGGTTGCCAGCATAGGTGCTACCCAAGCCACCAGGCGATGCGGCATCCATAATCGAAGTTTTACCGATAACTGCAGCCAGCGTGAAACCGCCGCCTAGCCCTTTTGCCAGTGTAATAATGTCGGCCTCAACTCGACCATGCTCGTGCGCGAACATTTTGCCACAACGCCCAATACCTGTTTGCACTTCGTCCATGACTAGCAAAATGCCATGCTCGTTACATAGCTTGCGCAATTGACACAAAAAACAGTTAGATGCGGGAATATAGCCACCTTCGCCTTGCACGGGTTCTACAAAAATTGCCGCTACTCGGTTGGGTTCAATGTCATATTTAAACAGAGTATGCAGAGCGTTAATTGCATCATCATCACTAATACCATGTAACGGATGTGGAAAAGGTATGTGGTATATCTCTGGTGGAAATGGACCAAAGCCCTTTTTGTAAGGGTCTATTTTGCCGGTCATTGCGACCGAAAACATCGTACGCCCATGAAAACTACCATTAAATGCAATAATCCCTGAGCGACCTGTGGCTACACGTGCAATTTTTACCGCATTTTCTACTGCTTCAGCTCCTGTATTCATGAAAAATGTTTTTTTAGGTGTAGTGCCAGGTGCTAGCTTATTGAGTCTCTCTGCAAGTGCTATATAAGGCTCGTAAGCCACTACTTGAAAACAGGTATGCACAAATTGATCTAATTGCTTTTTAACTGCATCAACTACTTTGGGGTGACAATGACCAGTATTCACTACCGCGATGCCCGCGCAAAAATCGATATAGCGTTTACCTTCTACATCCCAAATTTCACTATTGAGTGCACGATCAGCAAAAATAGCGTGGGCATTGCCTATACCACGTGGAATTGCAGCGGTACGTCTAGCCATTAAATCAGCGTTTCTTTTGGTCTTCATATCCATTTTATTTTTCTTCCAATCTTACTAATAGCCTTACTGTTTTTTCATGGTTATGCTGCAGCAACACCCATACACACATATTTAATTTCTAGATAATCTTCAACACCATATTTAGACCCTTCACGCCCCAAGCCAGATGATTTCATTCCACCAAATGGCGCGACTTCATTTGAGATCATTCCTGTATTAACCCCAACCATACCGTATTCCAAAGCTTCTGAAACACGCCATACACGTGACATATCTCGTGCATAAAAATAAGCAGCTAAGCCGAATTCAGTGTCGTTTGCCATTTGTATAGCATCTTGCTCATATTTAAATCTGAATAAAGGCGCAACAGGGCCAAAAATCTCTTCTTTAGCCATACGCATGTCAGTGGTTACCTCGGTGATAATCGTTGGCTCAAAATAAGTTTTCCCTAGTGCATGGCGCTTGCCTCCAGTGAGAATTTTTGCACCTTTTTTTTGTGCATCATCAATAAATAACTCTACTTTTTTTACCGCCGCTTCATCTATCAAAGGTCCTTGCGTAACACCCGCTTCCAAACCATTGCCTACTTTTAATGTAGCAACCGCGCTTGCAAGTTTGGTGGAAAATTCGTCATAAACGCTATCTTGCACAAGAAAACGATTGGTACATACACAGGTTTGCCCCGCATTGCGATATTTGGAGGCTAAAGCCCCTTGCACAGCTGCATCAATATCTGCATCATCAAATACAATAAAAGGTGCGTTACCCCCAAGCTCTAATGAAAGTTTTTTGATGCTGGGTGCGGATTGCGCCATGAGTTTGCTACCAACGCCAGTAGAGCCCGTAAATGAGATTTTGCGCACAATCGGGTTACTGGTCATTTCCATGCCGATAGGGATTGCATCGCCAGTAACCACAGAAAAAATACCTTTTGGTATGCCAGCACGATTGGCTAGCTCAACTAGTGCCAGTGCCGATAAGGGTGTACGCATATCAGGTTTAAGGATCATGGCACAACCAGCCGCTAGCGCTGGGCCAGCTTTACGAGTAATCATTGCGGTTGGAAAATTCCAAGGTGTAATCGCTGCACAAACACCTATAGGTTCTTTGATCACAATAATACGTTTATCATTTTGTGGTGCGGGAATTACATCGCCATAAACACGTTTAGCTTCTTCAGAAAACCACTCAATAAATGAGGCTGCATATGCGATTTCACCTCTAGCTTCAGCTAATGGTTTGCCTTGTTCACAGGTCATGAGTAGAGCTAAATCTTCTTGATTGGCCATGATTAACTCAAACCATTTGCGCAATATACGCGAGCGTTCAACCGCTGCTTTTGCACGCCATAATGGCTGTGCCACTTGTGCGGCTGATATTGCAATACGCGTTTCAGCGCTGCCCATATTAGGGACAGTGGCAATATTTTCACCAGTGGCAGGATTTGATACGGAATCTGTTTGACCACTTTCAGCGTTACACCATTCACCATCAATAAAGCATTGTTGGCGGAGTAAGGAAGTATCTTTTAAATCTATTGTTGCTATCATTGATTTCTCATTTTTGTAATTTTTTACATTGTTCTGTCAGCTAAATGGTTTGTAGAAGGCACGTCCCGTGCCGAACAATGTTGAGTGACTACTGACCATAATTTTAGTCTACGAATATTGCCTTTGGACGGAGCGTCGCTCCTATACCATTAAAACAATACATAAATTTATACTAAATCCAGCATGCGGTGATAAAGCATGCCTGCCACGGTAACTGGTCCACGCAGCCATTTTCCACCAGGAAAAGAAGTATGTTGTATACGCTGAAACATAGCCAAATTAGCTCTATCGCCAATTGCTGCTTCAGCGATTACTTTGGCAGCAGCTGTTGTTGCGACAATGCCAGAAACTGAAAAACCTTGAGCGTATAACACACGCTTACAATCATCTGCATACCCAAAGTCTGCCATTCGATTCATTAAAATATCACTCAATCCGCCCCAGCTAAACTCTATTTTTGTTTCACTTAAGTGCGGAAATACTTTGAGCATTTTGTCGCGCATCACTTGTATTAAATTGGGTGGTGAATCTTGTCCTGTGTAGCTGCAGCCACCACCAAATATCAAGCGATTATCAGCGGATAAGCGGTAGTAGTCTAAAATAAAACGCATATCCACAACGGCGGAGTTGCTATGTAATAATTGCTGGGCTCACTCATCTGCCAGAGGCGCTGATGCAATGACCCAAGAGCCAACTGGTAAGATGCGTTTGGCAAGCATTTGCGCGAGTTTTGCATGCATGTTTTCCATGCCCACGTTGCAGCTTAGCATAAGCTGATTACAAATCACTGCGCCATTTTGGCTACTAACACGGACTTTATTGCCTTCATTGTTCCATTTTGTTGCTGGTGAATTTTCGTAAACTTCTCCAGCCCCTTCTGCAATAGCTTTCGCTAAACCTAAGGCTAATTTTATTGGATGTAAATGGCCGCCATTTTTATCTAATGCACCAACTAAATAACGCGCTGAGCCTATGTATTGAGGTATTTCATCTTGTGTAATCCATTGGTTTTGATAACCATAATTTTGCGCTAGATGCGCTTGCCATGCACTTAAATCTGCGACATGTTTCGGTGTAATAGCGGCTACAATATGTCCTTGCTTGTAATCACAGTCTATGTTGTAGCGTGCAATTCGCTCACTTAAGTGTTCTGCCGCATCATGCACCAAACGCAAAACTTGCTGGGCGCTAGCTAAATCTAAATGCGTTTCAAAATTACGTTGACTGCCACCAAATTCCAGAATGACATGCCCACCATTACGTCCAGATGCACAATAACCTATGCGCTGCGCTTCTAGTAATACTACTTTTAAACCACGCTCTTGTAGATTTAACGCAGTGTGCAAGCCCATGAAGCCACCACCGACAATACATATATCATAATCAATATTGCCATGAAATGACGGATAAACACTGCGCGGCTCTAGTAATGAGGCTTCGTAATATCTTTGGGCTAAGGTAGTCATTAATTGTTAGCAGGGGGTGGCAACTTCTTGCCTACTCTACAGTTTAATCCAAGTTGTTTTGAGTTCTGTATATTTATCAAAGGCATGCAGAGATTTATCGCGGCCATTTCCAGATTGCTTAAAGCCGCCAAAAGGTACGGTGACATCATCTTCATCATAGCAATTAACGTGGATGGTGCCAGCGCGCAAGGCTTGCGCAGCAATATGTGCACGGCTAATGTCACGTGACCATACTGATGCAGCTAAACCATAAGGCGTGTCATTGGCTATACGAATTGCTTCTATCGCATCAGTAAAACTCAGTACAGAGAGTACGGGGCCAAAAATTTCTTCTCGTGCGATTTTCATGTTGTTATTCACACCAGTGAAAATAGTGGGCGTCACATAGTAGCCACCAGTTTCAGTCATGACTTGCTTACCACCTGTAATACAGTGAGCACCTTCAGCTAAACCAGCATTGATATAGCGCATTACCGTGTTAAGCTGCGTTTCATCAACTAGTGCACCCATTACGGTATCAGCCGCTAAAGGATCTGCTGGTTGATATTGAGGTATTAATCCCAACGCTTTTGCTAAAAAACGTTCTTGCACAGAGGCGTCAATAATCAAACGAGAGGGCGCATTGCAGCTTTCACCTTGATTAAAGAATATGGAGGAAATACAGCTTTCAGCGGCAGCATCTATATCCGCGTCAGCAAATACGATAAATGGTGATTTCCCGCCAAGTTCAGTCCAAGCGCGTTTAAGGTTAGACTGACCTGCATATTGCATAATTATTTTGCCAACATTAGTAGAACCCGTAAACGCAATGCAATCGACATCCATATGCAAGGCTAGGGCACTGCCTGCTTCATGCCCAAAGCCAGGCACAACATTAAATACACCTGCTGGAATGCCCGCTTCTAAAGCAATTTCGGCTAATTTAAGTGCAGTGAGCGATGATTTTTCTGATGGTTTTAATACTAGGCTATTACCTGCTGCAAGCGATGGTGCAATTTTCCAGCAAGCCATGAGCATAGGGTAGTTCCAAGGTACGATGGCGCCAACAACGCCGACTGGTTCGCGGGTAATAAGCGCTAATGCAGTGCGTGGGGTTGGGGCAATTTCATCATAAATTTTATCTATGGCCTCACCAAACCAACGTAGATTATTAGCCGCAGAGTTCACGTCTACATTAAGGCTGTAGTTAACTGGTTTGCCCATATCTAGCGTTTCCGTCAATGCTAGTGTCTCTGCATTTTGCGTGACGAGCTCACTAAAACGGCACATGATATTTTTACGCTCACGTGGTGTTTTATGCGCCCAGCGGCCATCCTCAAAAGACGCACGTGCTGCAATCACAGCCGCATTAATATCATCACCATTGCAGCGAGAAATCTCAGCAATTTTTTTTCCATCGATTGGTGAAATGCAATCAAAAAACTCACCACTTAAAGCAGAAACGCGATTTCCATTAATAAAAGCACGTCCATCAAGTTTGATCTGTTTGCTTAAGACTTGCCAATTTGGAGTGGTTTTTTCGCTCATGTTGTATCTCTAGTTTAAGCCTTTAATTAGGCTCTTTGATTAACTGTTTTTATTACTATAAGCTAGCGCCATTTCACGTTTGCGCTTACGCTCTTGGTGTGATTGGTACAAGCTTGATGCAATAACTGCAGCACTAACTACAACAATTGTTACTGTTGCAACAGCATTAATGGTTGGATTCAGCCCAAGTCTGGCGCGAGAAAAAATCACCATCGGCATAGTGGAGTAGCCAGGGCCAGACAAGAAGGACGACAATACGACATCATCAAATGAAAGCGTAAAGGTGAGTAAAAATGCGGATACTAACGCTGGAATTAACAGTGGAAAGGTAACAAGTTTAAATACTTGAAATGGCTTGCAACCTAAATCCATAGCGGCTTCTTCTAATCGGATATCCATTTCACGCAAGCGCGAAGTGACAACCACATTGGCGTAAGCTGTACCTAATAGTGCGTGACCAAGCAATATGGTAAATAATCCACGTTGCGGAAACCCCAACCAATGTTGAATAGAGACCAGCATTAATAATAGAGATAAGCCCACAATGACATCTGGCATAACTAAAGGTGTGCTTGCCATAGAGGAGAGTAGGGTACGGCCTTTAAATCGAGTGTAACGATGTAGTGCAAACGCGGAGAAAGTACCAAAAAACACCGACATCAGTGCAGATAAAAAAGCAATTTCAAGCGATAGCAGAACAGCAGATATTAAATCACTATCATTCACTAACGCGCCATACCAGCGTAGACTTGCATGTGACCAAACTGTGACTAACCTTGAGTCGTTAAATGAAAAAAAAATCAATGTGATAATGGGCAAATACAGAAAGGCATACACTCCAATCATCCAGCTTTTTGCAAAGACCCTATTGCTCACTTGACTCATGATTTGCTCCCCGCTTGTTCGGCTTGATATTTGTTGAGTATCGCCATAGGTACTAAAATCAGCAATATCATGACTACAGCAACGGCAGAGGCCATAGGCCAATCGTTATTACTAAAAAACTCATCCCACAATACGCGGCCTATCATGAGCGTGCTTGGGCCACCAAGCAACTCTGGAATCACGTATTCACCCACGGCAGGAATAAATACCAACATAGAGCCAGCAATAATACCTGCTTTAGATAAAGGCACTGTAATGAGCCAAAACGCTTTAAACGGGCTAGTACCCAAATCTGCCGCTGCTTCTAAATAGCGCATATCCAACTTTGATAAATTGGCATACAAAGGCAAAATCATAAAGGGTAAGTAAGAGTACACCATGCCAATAATCAACGAGAATGAGTTATTCATCATGAGTAATGGTGTGTCAATAATATGCAAGCTTATCAATATATTATTAATTACACCGTTGCTGACTAATAGTGTTTTCCACGCATAAATACGTAATAAGAAGGATGTCCAAAAGGGCAACATAATGAGCATCAATAACATCGGTTGCAGATGCTTAGGTGAACGTGCCATGAAATAGGCAAAAGGGTAGCCAATAGCTAAACAAAGTAGTGTGGTAATGAAAGCGTATTTGATCGAAGACAAATAGGTTTTGATATAGAGTGCATCGCCGCCGATAAAAAGATAGCTAGAGAAATTAAGCTTAACGGTTGGCCATCCGTTTGACCAATCAACCATGTTTGAAACAGAGGTGAGCTCCATTTCAGACATGCTAATTTTAAGCACAATCAAAATAGGAATAAGTGCCAACATAACGAACCAAAAATAAGGCACTGAAATAACGCCTAGCTTGCCCCAATTAAAATGACGCACATAGCTACTTGATTCGTTCATTTTATAGCTCCTTTTTTATTGCGTTAAAACAATCATAGCCATGTCGTTCCAATGAGCATAGGCTTTAGCGCCCCATGTACGCCAGCAGGTTAATTCTCGTGTGGTATTAATCTCTTGAACCTTAATGACTTTGCCGCTAGTTAATTTCAAATGGTATGTCGAGTTAGCACCAAAGTAGACGATTTCAATAATTTCACCTTCTACCCAGTTATATTTATCATCTGGTTTTGTTTGTGATAACAAGATTTTTTCTGGGCGTATTGCAACACTCACCAATTGACCAGGGCTACAACTAATTCCATGACCCACATATTGTATGCAGTCTTCACAGTTTACCGTCACATGATCTGGTTCATCTTCATCAATGACACCTTCAAACATATTTACATTGCCAATAAAATCAGCTACTTGACGGCTATTAGGTATTTCATACACTTCCTCTGGAAAGCCCACTTGTAAAAAGTAACCTTCTGACATCACCGCAATGCGGCTGGCCATGGTCATAGCCTCTTCTTGATCATGAGTCACTAGCACGCAAGTCACGCCCACTTCTTCAATGATATTCACCAGCTCTAATTGAGTGGTTTCACGGAGTTTTTTATCCAATGCGCCAAGTGGCTCATCGAGTAACAATAATTTAGGACGTTTCGCTAAGCTGCGTGCTAGCGCCACTCGCTGTTGTTGACCACCTGATAGTTGATGCGGTTTACGCTTAGGGTATTTGCCTAGTTGCACCAAACTCAACATTTTATCTACACGCTCAGCGATTTCGTCTTTTGGCATTCCGTCGCGTTTTAAGCCAAAAGCAATGTTTTCCCATACGCTTAAATGTGGAAAAAGCGCGTAAGATTGAAACATCATATTAATAGGGCGCTGGTGGGGCGGCAGATTAGTGATATCTTGCCCTTCGAGAAATATTTTACCTTTAGTTGGTGTTTCAAACCCAGCTAGCATACGTAGTAGTGTAGATTTTCCACAACCAGATCCACCAAGCAAGCCAAATATTTCGCCTCGGTTTACAGTGAGGGATACATCATCCACAGCCTTTACTGCACCATCATAAATTTTACTTAAACTATCAACACGTAATAACACTTCTTTTGGTGCCGATTGCTTTTCATCGTTTGGTGCTGTCGCCATGTTGACCTTGAATAAAATGAATCCTAAATTTAAGTGGGCTGCAAAGCGCCGGCTTAGTTTTTTCAAAACCAAGCAGGCCTAATACAGTCAATCAAGTGAAGCGCTTGGCGTTAAGTACCCGTTTTAAACTGAGTAAATAAACGTGTGATGATACGTTTTGTTTTACTGTCTTCAACACTTGGAGGCACTAATTTGGCAACATCTTCACCACTTAAAAAGATAGATTTATTAGCTTTGATCTCAGGATCAAGAAATTCTGTTGCAGCTTTATTAGGGTTAGCGTAAGTAACAGTATTAGTAATCGCCGCAATTACTTTGGGTTGTAACACGTAGTTAATAAACTTATGCGCATTGTCAGGGTGTGGCGCATCAGCAGGAATCGCCATGGTATCCATAAACATTAACCCACCAGTTTTTGGTACTAAAGCAACAATTTTTTGCTCTGATTTATTTTCAATTGAGCGTTTGCGTGCTAAGTTAAAGTCACCAGCCCAGCCATAGGCTACGCATACATTGCCGCTGGCTAAATCATCAATTTGACCACCTGATGAAAAGCGCTTGATATCAGGGCGTACTTTCATGAGCATATCAAAAGCTTGTTGGTAATCTTCAACTGGACCATTGACTACATGTTTGCCTAAATAATGCAAAGCCGCTTGGAACACATCCGTAGGCGTATCTAAGAAAGTGATGCCGCATGATTTTAATTTATTGGTGTATTTCGGGTCGAATACTAAATCCCAAGCATTATCCGGCATTGGTGTATCACCAAGGGCTGCTTTGACTTTATCTTCATTAATGCCAACGGTGTTATAGCTCCACAACCAGTCAACCAAGTATTCATTACCTGGGTCAAGTACAGACATTTGTTTTAAAATACTTGTGTCTAAATTGCCATAATTAGTTAATTTTGATTTATCTAGTTTTTGAAACAAACCACCTTCCATTTGTAATTTTGCCCAGTTAGAACTCGGCACAACAATGTCGTAACCTGTGTTTTTTGCCATTAATTTTGCATGCAAAATTTCATTGTTGTCAAAATTATCATAACGCACTTTAATGCCAGTTTCTTTTTCAAAGTTTGCAATGGTATCTGGTGCAATGTAATCTGACCAATTATAGATGTTCAATACTTTTTCTTCTTCTACTACTTTTTGCTTTTCTTCAGTTTTTTTGCCGCATGAAGCCAAGCTAATAATCGTCAAGCCAGCAAGCAGGGTGGCTAAATATTTTTTCGTGAAACTTTTGTTTAGTAATCTCATTTTATATTTTCCCTAATTAAGTTAGATAAGTTTAAAGACTTTAAAAAATAAGTAAATTAAGCATTAAATATGCCTTGCATCATGCCAAACACCTATGCAGGCTTTGTGTGGCCATTTCAATGACATTATTACTATCACTAAATATTACATGATGTTTTTAATAGTACAACAATAAAACTTAGCCGTTTTTTAAACTTAAATAAATGACTAAATGCACGTTTTGTAGTGTCAAAAATTATTAAATCAAGTTTAATTTTTTTAAATCAACGAGTGTCTGATCCAATGATAGCTCGATGAGAGATATCAATTGGTCGATTTCTTCATGCGTAATCACTAATGGTGGTGCAATAATCATTCTGTCACCCACAGCGCGCATAATCACGCCGTTAGCAAAACAATGGCTGCGACAAATCATGCCAACCCCATGTTCTGCATCGAATAGGTTGTGCTTATTTTTGTCTTTAACTAACACTAAACCCGCCATTAGCCCGCAAGTTTCTGTGAGGCCAACTAATGGGTGATCAGCTAGCTCCATAAAGCTTTTGTGCAAATATGGTGCAGTGTCATCACCTACGCGCTCCACAATAGATTCATCTTGTAGTAATTTGATATTGGCTAAAGCCACCGCGCATGCGACAGGATGGCCTGAATAAGTAAAGCCATGGTTAAAATCACCACCGCTTTCAATGAGCATATTTGCAACTCGGTCACCCACAGCAACGCCGCCTAATGGAATATAACCAGAGGTGATGCCTTTAGCAAAGGTCATTAAGTCAGGCTTTATACCGAAGTACTCACAGCCAAACCATTTGCCTAAACGACCAAAGCCTGTAATGACCTCATCTGAAACTAATAGCACATCATATTTATTGCAAATACGCTCAATTTCCTGCCAATAGCCTGGTGGTGGAATAATCACACCGCCAGCACCTTGCACTGGCTCACCAATAAATGCTGCAACTTTATCTGCACCAAGTTCTAAAATTTTCTCTTCTAACCAACCTGCTGCTTTTAAACCAAATGCTTCTGGTGACAAACCTTGACTATGCTCAAAATAGTAGGGCTGTTCAATATGAACAATACCTGGAATGGGTAAATCGCCTTGTTCGTGCATATAAGTCATGCCGCTGAGTGAGGCCCCAGCAACTGTACTGCCGTGATAAGCATTTTTACGAGCGATGAAGGTCTTTTTCTGATGCTGACCCTTGATATCCCAATAGCGACGAACCATCCTTAAAATAGTGTCATTACCCTCAGAACCTGAGTTAGTAAAGAAAAAGTGATTAAACTGAGGCGGTGTAATCGCTGTCATTACTTCTGCCAACTCAATGGCTGGGATCACTGATGTATTAAAAAAGCTGTTGTAGTAAGGCAGTTCTGTCATTTGTTGGGTTGCAGCATCGACCAACTGTTGACGACCGTAGCCTACATTCACACACCATAAACCAGACATGCCATCTAGTATTTTATTACCATCAGAATCCCAAATATAAACACCTTGTCCACGCGTGATGATTCGTGCGCCAGTGGTAGATAAATCTTTAGTATCTGTAAATGGATGGAGATAATGCGCACTATCGCGTTGTTTTAAGTTAGGCGTGTCAAATATACTTTGCTCAGACATGGATCAAGCTTTCGTTTTGTTAATTTTTAGTTGGTATTTAATTAAACATGTAATAACAAGTGACGACGTTCCCACGGGCTAATCACTTTCATAAACTCTTCATATTCCAGCTCTTTTACGGAGAGATAAAGCGTAATAAAGCTTTCACCTAATATTTCGTGTAGAACAGGTGTTGCGCGCAATAAATCGATGGCCGCATTGAGGCTGCGCGGTAATTCATACTCATGATTGTAGCCATTACCTGCTAGTTCTTGAGTCGGGTTAATGTTGTTCATCATGCCTAAATAACAACATGCTAGGGTAGTTGCCATGGCAATGTAGGGGTTTGCATCAACACCTGCAACACGGTTTTCTAAGCGGCGTGCTGCTTTAGTTGATTCTGGAACACGGATGCCCACGGTGCGATTATCTCTACCCCATTGCACATTAATTGGCGCTGCGGTGTTACGCACCAAACGGCGGTATGAATTAACAAATGGCGCTAAAAGCGCCATGGATGCTGGTAAATATTTTTGTAAGCCACCAATGGCGTGGCTAAATAGTTCTGAATCGCTGCCATCATCAAGTGAAAATATATTCTTACCTGTTTTTGCATCTTGTACACTTAAATGAATGTGCATCGCCGAACCCGGTTGATCTGCCATTGGCTTTGCCATAAATGTGGCATACATTTCATGCCTATAAGCAGCTTCTCTTACCGTTCGCTTAAATAGGAAAACGCTATCAGCCAACTCCAATGGGTCACCATGTAGAAAGTTGATTTCCATTTGCCCTGTGCCGACTTCATGAATGAGGGTATCAATTTCTAACTCCATCTTTTCACAGTAATCATAAATATCTTCAAATAATGGATCGAATTCATTGACTGCATCAATACTGTAAGCTTGACGGCCAGATTCTGCGCGGCCGCTACGGCCAATAGGGGGTTGAAGTGGCAAATCTGGATCGGTGTTGCGAGCCACGATATAAAATTCTAACTCTGGAGCAACCACTGGTTTCCAGCCTTGTTCTGCATAAAGCGCCAACACTTTACGCAAAACAGAGCGCGGCGCATGCTCTACTAAATTATCATCAAACGTAAAGCAGTCATGAATCACTTGTGCGGTAGGGTCAGCGGCCCACGGCACAATACGCACCGTATCAGGATCGGGTTTGAGCACCATATCACGATCACTTTCGTGTATGACTTTATTAAACGCCTCATCTTCAGGGTATTCACCCGTAACAGTCATTCCCAAAACACCTTCTGGCAGGCGCATGCCTCTATCTTCGTTAAACTTGGCGCGCGGTAAAATTTTCCCACGTGGAATCCCTGTCATATCTGGTACTAAACATTCAACTTCGGTAACGCCATGCTTATTCAGCCAATCGTCCATTTTATTAAAGCCTGCGTTATCCCGCTCTGCTATTCGCTTACCATTTGCTATATGTTTTCTATTCATACTATGACCTTATTATATTTATGATGAATCTTTAACTTTAAAACGCTGACTTTCTAAAACCTTAGTTAGAACTAAACTTCTACTTGCAAAATGCGCTTTACAAGCATCGCCAAATGCAGTGAAAATAGCCAATGACTGGGAGTTTTCAGTCACTTTCCACTCTGGATGCCATTGCACTGCTAATGCAAATGTTTTTGCGTTAGTAACTCGAATTGCTTCAACCAGGCCATCTGGAGCTAGCGCTTCTGCTGATAAATTGTAACCAAGATGATCAATACCTTGTCCGTGAATGGAATTCACCATGATCTCATCTGCGCCATTTAATAGGTGCTGTAAAAAACTGCCTTCAGTAATTTGTACAGGGTGTGACGGACCGTACTGCACATCTAATGTACCAGACTTTTCTCGATGATCCATCAGGTGATGCCGTGTATGAACTTCTTGGTGCAATGTACCGCCAAATGCCACATTCATTTCTTGAAAACCGCGACATATGCCTAAAATAGGGATGCCAGCAGCAATAGCCGCTTCAATCAAAGGAAAAGTGGTGGCATCTCTTGCTGTATCCATTAACATATCAGCATTAAATAGGGGAGTGTTATAGCGGCTAGGTTCTATATTAGAAGCTGAGCCAGTGAGTAATAAACCATCAACTAATTCTAAAATAGTGTCTAAATCTTGTTCATCGCCAATGGCTGGTAATACTAGGGGAATACAGTTAGCTGCACTCACTACTGCGCTAATATATTTTGCTCCTGCTGCATGAAAAGGGTGATCGCCTATCATTTTAATGCAGGCTGGTATTCCAATAATTGGGCGTCTTTTATTCATTTGATTTCATGTAATCTTGAATCATGGTTGCCTTGTAATTTAGTGTCTAAAGGTATCCACTAAATTTAATATTATATTTTCAGACTATAGAAATACTATAGCTGGACTTTGGCTCTAATTAAAAAGCCACTTTTGGCTTTTAGATAGAACCATACACTTAAGTTTACTCATTAATTTCTTTTCATAGCAAGATCGTTATAACGAAAAGCAACACGCTTTACATTGCAAAATAATTCATAAGCGATTGTTCCAGCTGCATTTGCCACTTGATTGACAGAAACTTGCTCTCCCCATAACTCTACTTAGCTACCGATTTCTGTTAGAGGTAAATCAGAGAGATCAACAAACAGCATATCCATTGATACGCGGCCAATTAAATGCGTCATGTGACCATTTACCGCTACTGGTAAACTGCAGTTTGTAGATCTTGGATAGCCATCTGCATAGCCACAAGCAACAACCCCAACTAAAGTATCTCTGTATGCAGTGAATTTGCTGCCGTAACCTATGGATTCACCTTTTTTAACCTGGCGTGTAGAGATGATGCTTGATGAAAGCCGCATCACGCTAAGTAAGTTTACTTTAGGGTGTGTTTGATTAAAAAGTGGATCTGCACCATATAAAATAATGCCTGGACGAGCCCAAGATGGCTGATTGATTATATGATGGCTAGCTTGCCAACCTAGAATAGCGGCTGAATTTGCTAAACTAATGCATTGTAGTTTCCCGTAATTTGACGCTGACTTTAATATCGTCTCAAATAACGCGAGTTGCTTTAGTGTCTGTGCGCTCTCTAGATTATCTGCATTGGCAAAATGACTCATGGCATTCATAGTAGCAATATTCTCATGCTGATTAAGTTGCTGTAATGTGCTTAAATACTCACTAGGCTCAAGCTTAACACGATGCATGCCCGTATCCATTTTTAGCCAAACATGAACAGGTGCTTTGAGTTTTTTTGCTAGTAGAGCACCTACTTACCAGCGATAATGAATCACAATCCAAAGTTGATGATGTACAATTTCTTCGAGCTCACGCGCTTTAAAAAAACCTTCTAACAATAGAATGGGTGATTGAACACCTGCTTGCCTAAGTGTCAGCACTTCTTCAATACAAGCAACGGCAAAGCCATCGGCCTCATTATCGATAGTTTTCGCACATTGCACCGCGCCATGACCATAAGCATTTGATTTGACAACTGGCATTGCTCTGCCGCCATATAATTGCTTTGCTACGCGATAATTATGTCTAAAAGCATCTAAATTAATGGTCGCAACAGCTGGACGACTCATGATGCTGATTGATTTAATTTAACTGGGTGTGCTGGCTTAATAGCTTCTTTAATCATTTGGTTTTGGCCGCTATCGTAGCGATTTAAACTGAAGTCATCGACTTTAATGGCTGGTTTTATGTCAGCTAATAAATCAGCTAAGACCTGCCCTGAGCCACAAGCCATTGTCCAACCTAAAGTACCATGGCCAGTATTGAGCCATAGGTTTTCATGCTGTGCATAGTTTGATACACGTCCAATAATTGGTGTGCCATCGGATGTCATTGGGCGCAAGCCTGTCCAAAAGCTAACATTTGATAAATCGCCAGCATGTGGGAATAAACTTTGAGTGACCATTTCTAACGTGGCGCGTCGTTTAGGGTTTAAGCTTAAATCAAAGCCTGCTAATTCAGCCATACCACCCACGCGAATGCGATTATCAAGACGTGTAATGGCCACTTTATAAGTTTCGTCCATGACTGTAGAGATGGGTGAAGCCGCGGTGCTAACAATAGGAATAGTGAGTGAATAGCCTTTAACTGGATAAACAGGTATTTCTATATTGAGCGATTGCATCAAAGCGCCTGAGTAACTACCTAATGCCACCACATATTGGTCTGCCTGCAAAATTTCAGTTTGGCTGCTTGATTGAATCTCAACACCCCTCAATTTGTCATTTGAAGTTAAAAATTGCTTAATAACAATATTTTGTCTAAATTGCACACCAAGCTTGCTTGCTTCTTCCGCTAAACTAGTAGTAAATAACTGGCAGTCACCCGTTTCATCTCCAGGCAAGTGTAAACCACAAACTAGCTTGTCTTTAATTAAAGCCAGTGCAGGTTTTCAACTGTTGTGCAACCATGATTGTCTAGTAAGCTAAACTCAACTCCGCAACGCTCTATCACAGTCATGTCTTTTTGTGCAGCCGCTAGCTGTTTTTTTGTGCGAAAGACCTGTAATGTCCCGTTGGTGCGTGACTGATATTGAATGCCAATATCGTCACGTAACTGCTCTAAGCAATCACGACTATATTCCGCCAATCGCACCATGCGCGACTTATTGACTTCATCACTTTTAGTGTTGCAGTTTTGCAACATTTTTAGCATCCATTGCAATTGCCATAGACTGCCATCGGGTTTAATGTGCAAAGGCGCGTGCTGTTGAAACATCCATTTCACCGCTTTAAATGGGACGCCTGGCCCAGCCCATGGCGCTGAGTATCAAGGTGAAATTTGCCCTGCGTTGGCAAAACTAGTTTCTAAACCAGGAGAGGGTAGACGGTCTATCATCGTGACATCAAATCCTTGTTTAGCTAAATAACATGCACTGCTTACACCAACAACACCTGAACCTAATATTAAAACACGCATGATGCTTTACCCATCTCGTTCAACCATTAATGTAGTTAGCTTAGTGATTATTGGCTTAGCGAATTCTCTATATATTCAATTTAAATCAACTAAATCAACTAAATTTTATTTGAATATAAGTTTTATTTCTAAAATAGCCTATCTTTTAGTTATTACGTTTATTTTAAGGTGAAATTATGCGAATTCGCACTCATGCCACACGTGAACTAGACCGCATTGATATAAAAATATTATCAATTTTGCAAAAAAAATGCGCGCATTCCTATTACAGAGTTAGCAGAAAAAGTCGGCTTATCTGTCACGCCTTGCGGTGAGCGCATCAAACGTTTGGAAAAAGAGGGCATTATTTTAGGCTATCACGCAAAACTAGACCCTCAGACATTGTCACTTGCGTTGCTGGTATTTGTGGAACTAAAGCTATCCACCAAGTCGGGAGCCATTTTTAATAAATTTAAACAAGAAATTTTGAAGTTACCAAGCGTACTAGAGTGCCATTTTGTTTCGGGTGATTTTGATTATTTAATTAAAGCGCGAATTGCACAAATGTCAGATTACCGTACATTATTAGGTGACATATTACTTACCTTGCCAAGTGCACAGGAGTCTAGAAGTTATGTAGTGATGGAGGAAGTGAAAGAGGGTTTCGTTTTGCCGCTAGAAGGACTCGGCGTTGAGTGACTTGGTACTAGAGAAATATCTATTTTTATCTTATGATTAGGACCAATTACATGGCTTAACAGCCATGCTTAAAAAAGTATATTAATGAAAATCCTACTTGCAGAGCTTGTCCTAACCTCACTGGGTTCCACACTCAATGCTGATTTACCAACTCATCGACGAGTTTTTGAGCTTATTCGCTCCGCAATTTTAAATCATCAGCTTAAAGGTGGCAGTAGATTACCTTCCTCTCGAAATTTAGCGCTTGAAATTGGTTGTTCGCGTAATATAGTGATTGCAGCTTATGAGCAGTTGTTGGCTGAGGGTTATGTAGAGGCGCGCATTGGAAGTGGTTCTGCAGTGGCTGATACTTTGCCCAGTTTTCGTTAGATAACTATGAGCAACCAAAAAATAAAACCATCAATGTGATGCCACGTAAACTTTCTAAGCGTGGTGATCAATTAACACAAGCACATTCTAGCCAGCATCATGAAATTCTGGAGTTTATTGCAGGGGCCAACGATTTTTCGGTATTTCCATATAAGACTTGGCAAAAATTACAAAATAAATATTGGCGTGAACCACTGCCAGCTTTTATGGATTATGCACGGTTGGGCGGATACCAACGTTTACGCGAAGTACTTGCGGAATATTTACGTGTTTCTCGTTCCGTACGCTGTGAGGCAGACCAAATTTTAATTACTGCTGGCACGCAAAAGTCGCTTGATTTATGTGCGCGTTTGCTAGCCGATAGTGATCATATGGTGTGGATGGAAAATCCAGATTATTGGGGTGCACGGTGTATATTTGAAGCTAATAATTTAGCATTACGCCCCATTGAGGTTGATAAAGATGGTATTTCACTTAGTCTTGGTGACTTACAAAGCAATCCGCGCTTGATCTATTTAACGCCTTCACATCAATATCCCAGTGATGTAATGATAAGTTTAACGCGCAGGCGCTTATTAATTGAGTTTGCGGCAAGTGTAGGTGTATGGATTTTAGAAGATGATTACGAAAGCGAGTTTCGCTACAAAGGCCGCCCAATCGCTTCATTGCAGGGTTCAGATCGCCATGAGCGTGTAATTTATTGTGGTACATTTCAAATTACTGTACCTACGCATCCGCATTGCTTATGTAGTTTTGCCTAAAGATTTAATTACACCATTTCGTACAGGGCTAGCAGATATTCATCGTCCTGTTCAAATGGCAGTTCAAGCTGCATTGGCCGACCTTGTTCAACAAGGTCACTTTGCTAGGCACATCCTCAGTGTGCGCTCGCGCTATGAGCAAAGTCGTGGTTTGTTGCAGTACGCCTTACAGCATCAATTATAGCCGCAGGCTTTTTTATCTAACGTTGATGCAGGCTTGCATTTCGTGGTGCACCTGCCTGATGATTGCGATGATGTGCAACTCATGCATCTGGCTCGCTTACAACAAATTGATATTCGTCCGTTATCTGCCTATTTTATTGCGCCTCCTATCAAACGTGGCGTAGTGGCTGGCTACGGTTATTTGCCGTTAGAAGAAATTGCGGCGGCAGCTACTAAATTGGCGAAATTAATTAATGAGCATCTCGAATCTCTAAGCTAAAAGACTGAACAGCGTTCATTAGGTATTTAGGTGAGCAAATCGGCGCATCGTTCCGCGGCGACTTTAAAAAACGATTGCCAGATTGATAGGCAAACTTAGGTTCTTGAGGATAAATAATACTAACTTTCATTAAGTGGCTGAGTATTTACATTGTCGTATCAAGTGTTTTTTGCGTTACATGTACCATTAATTAATGAGTACTATATTGAGACCTTTGCACGAGCCAGTCAACCCCCCCCGTGCTTAGGTCAATTTCCATTTTTTAATTTAAATCTCACTCATTCCTGAGTGGTTTTCTCTTAAAACCTCGTCTTTTTTGGCAAACTTATGCCAATAACAAAACGATTTCATTCCGTTCCCCTGCTTTTACCTAC
>JACMMS010000104.1 GCA_014378915.1 Methylophilaceae bacterium | reverse complement strand
TTGCTAAAGTAGATGGTTCGGCCACGGCCCCATACTCCCCATGGCGATAACGCCGGCGCCATTGATGTAATAAGTTGGCATTGATACCATGAGCCTGCGACGGCTGCGATCAAAGCGCCTGGAGTCAGAGATGCCTCAACGATCTGGCGTTTGAATTCGCACGAATATCGTTGCCTATCAAAAGGCTGGTTTAAGATCACTGGGAAAAAGTCAGTCATAAGATAGGTGTACACTTAATTTAGGTGGACACCTATCTTACGAGATTTAGGGAGTAAGGCTAGATGGTGATGGGCGGGCGTTTATTGCTTTTCAGCATCGCCTAGTCACATTTACAAGTTGAGTGTAGGCCATACCCTTAACATTTCTTCAAACTCATTAGCTGGAATTGGGCGGCCGAAGTAATAACCCTGAATCTCATCGCAATGATGTTCTGTGAGAAAATCTAGCTGCTGTTTAGTTTCAACCCCCACAGCAATCACAGATAATCCGAGACTATGTGACATACTAATAATTGCGGTTACGATAGCGGCATCATTCGAATCAATTCCTATGTTGTGAATAAAGCTCTTATCAATTTTGATAGTATCAATATTTAAGCGTTTTAGGTAAGAGAGGCTAGAGTAACCTTTGCCAAAATCATCTATAGATAAGCGTACCCCCATTTCTTTAAGTTTTTGTAGCCAGTTAATCACTTCAGAATATTCTTGAATAGCAATACTTTCTGTGACTTCTAATTCAAGGTGGTTAGGCGCCATGCCGCTTTGTAATAATACGCGAGTGACGTCTTGTACAAAGTTTGGTTGACGTAGCTCCACTACAGATAAATTAACAGCAATAGGGATTTTAGCTAAGCCTATATCTTGCCATGCGCGATTTTGCCGACAAGCTTCACGCAGCACCCAATTACCAATAGACTTTATAAGACCAATATCTTCTGCAATAAGAATAAAGCGATCTGGCGTAATGAGACCCCACTCAGGGTGTTGCCAGCGAAGTAGTGCTTCTACACCAATAATTTCCTTAGTAGTGATCGAAATTTTAGGCTGGTAAAAAAGAATTAATTCATTATTTTGTACGGCTTTTCGTAAATTATTTTCTAAGGCTAGCAGTTCAATAACGCGTTGCGTCATAGCTGCAGTAAAAAACTGATAATTATTTCTACCAACGTTTTTTGCATGATACATAGCAGCATCCGCGTTTTTGGTTAGCATGTCTGCGGTTGTTCCATCATCAGGATAAATCGCAATGCCTATGCTGACCGAAATATGTAACTTATGGAAGTCGATATCAAAACTTGTTTTTGTAGCAGCAATTAATTTTTCTGCGATTTCTGCAGCTGCAAAAGTGCCAGAAATTTCAGGTAATAAAACAACAAACTCATCACCACCTTGGCGGCTTATTGTGTCAGTAGCGCGCAAGCAAACTTGTAATTTTTTGCTAAACTCTATTAAAAGTTTGTCGCCAACAGCATGCCCCAATGTGTCATTAATTTTTTTAAAATGATCAATATCAAGAAATAGTAATGCAAGCTTACCATTTCGACGGCTCGCTGAATTAAGTGCTTGCATGATGCGGTCGTTTAGTAAAAGTCTATTTGGTAAGTCCGTTAAAAAATCATGCTCAGCCAGATACGTCATTTTTTTCGTCATTTTTTTGGTGTCGCTTGTATCGTGAAAAACCAATACTACACCTAGTAATGTTCCATCATGGTCACTAATTGGCGCTGCAGAGTCTTCAATATCGTATTCTTTACCACACTTGCTTACTAATATTGTGTGATTGGCCAGCCCACATACCACCCCATGCGCTAGCACTTCATCAACAGGGTTTGCTGCAAGCTTGCGGGTTGTTTCGTTTAATATACGAAAAACTTCCAAAATGGGTTTACCAAAAGCTTCATTTTTAGCCCAGCCAGTCATTTTTTCAGCAATCGGGTTCATATAAGTTACTTGAGACTCCATATCAGCAGTGATAACAGCATCCCCAATGGATTCTAATGTAACAAGTGCTCGCTGCTTTTCTTTAAAAAGTGCCTGCTCAGTTTTTTTACGTTGCTCAATTTCTTGCATAAGCAATTGATTGGTTTCGGTAAGCTCAACCGTTCTTTTAAGCACGGTAATTTCTAATGAATCGTTCAATCTAGCTAGCGCTTGCTCTGCTTCTATACGTTGCCTAACCTCAATTTCAAGGTTAGCAACTGTTTCTTTTAATTGTTGTGTGCTGGGTACTTTAAGTGCTGTGGGGATTAGTCGCCAAAGCATAATTGCTGTGATGCTTGAAACGATAGCAGTAAAAGCTTTTGCTAGTGCATCTACCCAATAAGCTGGTTGCCAGATAGTAATAATTGAAATAAAGTGAGTGGTGCCACAGGCAAAAATAAATAATGAAAACATGACGAAGACCCAATTGAACTGAAGGTCTTGCCGCTTTCTAACAAAAGAAAGTAGTGCGATAGGGATAGTGTAATAAGAAAAAAATATTAAACTATCTGAAATTACGTATAACCAAAGCAATGCAGGTTTCCACAAATAACAATGGCCATGTGGCATGAATTGGCTAGGCACTATCCAACTTGAAAAAAAATCCATGAATTATCTCCCTTTGTCAGGTTGAGGCTACGGTTTCATAGCAACTTTCTAGTCATCTACTTCTTAAAACGTGCGACTAATTAAAGGCAGCATCATTAAGCTTAGATGCTGTAGAACAAGGTCTGCTGGTTTGCGTTTAAAGCCACCTTTAGCGTATTGATGCCAGCGACCAATCACATAGCATATAAGAAGGTTGGCTTGTGATTCGGGTATGGTTTTATTGCCAGTTACTGCAACGACAATTTTAAGACTTTGCTTCAAACTTATCTCAATGCGTTCTAGTAGCTGATTAACACGCATCTGTAAGGCTTCATCCTCATTTACTAATGCATCTCCAATCAATACGCGTGTCATGCCAGGGTTTTTTTCGGCAAATTTAAGCAGCATAGTGACAATCAGTTCTACTTGTTTTGTGCCATCTGGTTCGTCTGTCATAATTTTGTTAATGACGCCAAATACAGTGGTTTCGATAAACTCGATTAAACCTTCAAACATTTGGCGTTTGCTCGCAAAGTGGCGATAAAGGGCCGCTTCAGAGACATCCAGTTTTGCTGCAAGCGCGGCGGTTGTAATTTTCTCACGTTTAGGATTTTCTAGCATTTTAGCCAGCGTCTCTAAAATTTGTTGTTTGCGTTCGCCAGCCATTTAATTTCCTTATTATTTATTTTGAGAGACTTTAGTACTCTAGCAGAATTCTAAATGATTTTGTGAGTGAGTGCTAACACTGAGTTAACCCTAATATCTACATAGCTTGGCTTCTTAATTGATTTTGTAATGAGCACGGTTTTAATGCCCAAGCGTTTTGCTGTCATGAGTGCTTTTTTGTTATCTTCTAACATAATGCAATTGCTAGGCTTAGCTTTTAAAGTGCTTAACAGTCGCCTAAATCCTCGTATCGAAGGTTTTGGGTGTAAGCCTGTAGATTCAACGCTAAAGACAATTTCAAATAAATCGTCGATATCCAATAACTCCAAAACGCGAACTGCATAGTTAAGTGGTGCGTTAGTGAAAATCACTTTCCTAACATTTAATTTCGTTAAAAAATGGCGTAAACCCTTGGTGGTTTGAACCATATTTTTTAAGTCTAACGGCGCATGTGTTTGGTGCAAAAAGTGATGCGGATTGGTGTTGTGGTGGCGCATTAAGCCTTTAAGCGTTGCACCATAAACCCGCCAATAATGCTGTCTGAGTGCGAATGCCGCTGGTTCATCTAAGCCAATATTGTCTACAATATATTGCGTCATTGCATGGTTCATTGTAGGAAAAATATGCGATGACGCATCGTGCAGCGTATCGTCTAAATCAAAAATCCAGATTTTTTGTGGCATTATTAATTTTCTGAAAAGTCTGAATTGTTTAGGTTTGTTATTCCTGCAAAAGCGGGAATCCAATTTGCATTTGTTTCCATTGTGTATGAATGATAATGGGCATACTCGGAGTTAAATGCTTAAATGGATTCCCACTTTGAGAGCATTCACTGCGCGAATTGCCTGCTTAAATCACCGCGCGAAAATGGCGCGGAAAGAAGTTATTTCGCTTTAATCAGCGTACCAACACCTTCATCTGTAAGCACTTCTAGCAACAGTGCATGTTCCACACGACCATCAATAATATGCACTGTTTTGACACCACTGCGGGCAGCATCTAGTGCTGAACTGATTTTAGGAAGCATGCCGCCTGATAGCGTGCCGTCTGCTACCAAATCATCAATTTGTTTAGGTGTTAAACCCGTGAGCAACTCGCCTTTTTTATCTAGCACGCCAGGTGTGTTGGTTAGTAAAATTAACTTTTCTGCGCCTAAAATTTCAGCCAATTTACCCGCGACCACATCGGCATTAATATTGTAAGTTTCACCATCACTACCCACGCCAATTGGCGCGACTACTGGAATAAAGTCGCCTTTATCTAAAAAATTGATAATGCTCGGATCAATCGCGGTGATTTCGCCAACTAGGCCAATATCAATCATTTTTGTTGGGTCACTCATATCTTCCATTAACAATTTATGTGCGTGAATAAAATTGCCATCTTGACCAGTTAAGCCTACCGCTTTACCACCGTGACGATTAATTAAATTGACGATTTCTTTATTGACTTGCCCACCTAAGACCATTTCAACAACATCCATCGTTTCGGCATCAGTCACGCGCATACCTTGAATAAACTCGCCTTTTTTACCAAGCTTATTTAACATATCATTAATTTGTGGTCCGCCGCCATGCACTACCACTGGATTCATACCAACAAGTTTTAGTAGCACTACATCTTGCGCAAAGCAATCTTTAAGATGATCATCCGTCATGGCATTGCCGCCGTATTTGATAACAATGGTTTTATCAAAAAAGCGTTTGATATATGGCAATGCTTCTGCGAGTGTTTGGGCTTTTTTGGCTGCTGTTGTGAGCTTGATCATGGGTTTTAGCTTTAGTAAAATGGTCGGTAATTAATGTTCAATATTGTAACTAAAAACTAGCTTGCACATCTTGTTAAACTGAATATCTGGTCAAACTTAGAGCACTTTACTAAATACTTTGGATTGCCTTTGGTAGTTGTACATGGCTTGTTTTTCAGTCGGTAGGCTAGCAACGTTAATCTCAGTAAATCCACGTTCTAAAAACCAGTGTTCAGTACGTGTGGTTAGGCAAAATAATGTGGTGAAGCCGAGTTCGAGGGCTTGCTCTTCGCAATAATGAAATAATCTATCACCACGACCGCCGCCCCGGTAAGCTGGGTCGATGGCCAAGCACGCAAATTCAGCCTGTTTTTCTGCAACAAACGGATAAAGCGCACCACAGCCAATAATGCGGTTGTTATGTTCCATCACATAAAAGTGATTGATTTCCATTTCTATGCGTTCACGCCCACGCCGCACTAAATAGCCTTCATTCTCTAATGGCTCTATCAGTTTTAGAATACTGCCAACATCACTAATATTAGCTTGGCGCATGGTTTCTAGCGATAATTCAGTAATCATGGTGCCGATACCATCATGGGTAAATAGCTCTTGAATAATCGCACCATCTACATGGCGACTGATGAGATGTGTGCGTGCTACACCATGCTCACAAGCACGAATTGCGGCAGGCAGATAATAACGTTCATCTTCAGTAATGATGCCCGCTGTATTGTTATTCACATGGTTGAGTAATTTACTGGCTTTTTCTGCTGTCATTTCACGTAATAATTCTCCACGTAAATTAGTCACACCTGCACTATCCATCAGGAAAATCAGCTTATCAGCATCTAACGCAATAGCAGCACTGACCGCAACATCTTCTAGACTTAAATTAAATGCTTCGCCCGTAGGTGAGTAACCCAGTGGTGACAACATCACTAGCTCACCATCATCCAAGCGTTTTTGTATACCGACGGCATCTACTTTACGCACTTCTCCTGTATGGTGTAAATCAACACCATCACGCACACCCATTGGCTTTGCTGTAACAAAGTTACCGCTTGCAATACGAATGTCACTGCCAGCCATTGGCGAGTTAATTAAGCCCATAGAAAGCAACGCTTCAATTTCTACACGTATTACACCATTGGCCTCTTTTACAGCTTCCATCGCATCGTCATCTGTTACCCGTAACCCATTGACAAACTTAGGCGTAAGTTTTGCGCGTTTTAGCCGTTGCTCAATTTGTGGCCTAGCTCCATGCACTAACACTAGCCTAACTTCTAGGCTGGCAAGTAGATTTAAATCATGCGAAAGGGCAATAAATTGTTTGTCATCAACGACCTCGCCACCAAATGCAATCACAAAAGTGCGGCCACCAAACGCATGTATATAAGGCGTTGCAGAACGGAACCAGTGTACAAAGTCTTTTACTGTAGTAGCGCTTGTTAATGAAGCTGCGTTGCTTTTAACGTTGTAAGCTTGCAGTTGTTCTTGAGCTTTTAAAGGATTGCTAGAATTTCCACTTTGGATTAATTCAATATTTGTAGATATAGTTTGGCTATATTCATACTGGTTATACAAATATGCTGGGGTGCAATTAAGTGCGACACAAATTTTTCTGAGCATCACCTCAGTTACACCTTGCACACCACGTTCAATACGCGATAAATTACCGCTATCTGCTTCTACTTGGTATGCGAGTGTTTGCAAAGAGATATTGAGTGATTTGCGTCTTTTGCGAATACTTAAGCCAATCGACATAGTCAATCCTATTTTATTGCGTTTAAAGCATTATTTTATTGAAAAAATGTTTAAAACGCAATTTAATTATAATTATTAAAGTGGTCGTAAGCGTTTTGATGATAAAAATACAAATTTACCGCTGATTTAACCTATTCAATCATATACATTTTTGATGGCAATTGATTACTTACTCCAACTTTCAGATAGATAAATAAGATGTTTCAAGCACTTTTAAATAAATTACCGCGTACTGCAACTGCGCCATTTTGCCCTTCAGAAGTGAATGGTACTGTCATTATTTCAGCAGCGCTACCTTTCTGGAAAAAGCTACTCAAATTTGCTGGCCCTGGTCTGCTGATTTCAGTTGGCTATATGGATCCAGGCAACTGGGCAACTGATATTGAAGCAGGCTCACGCTACGGTTATGCTTTATTGTTTGTGATTTTATTTTCAAGTTTAATCGCCATCTTTCTGCAAACACTATGCCTAAAACTAGGGATAGTGACCAGAAAAGATTTGGCCAGATTGTGTCGCGATCACTATAGCCCACGTACAGGCAAGTTTTTATGGCTAATGGCTGAGTTAGCCATCATAGCGTGTGATTTGGCTGAAGTGTTAGGTACGGCATTGGCTTTTCATTTGTTATTTGGTTGTAGCATATTGGTGGGTGTTTTACTTACGGCATTTGATACGCTCATTGTCTTAGCTCTCAAAGGCAAGGGTTTTCGTCAGGTAGAGGCAATTGTGCTTGGTCTTATTGTCACAATAGGCTTATGTTTTTTGATTGAATTGGTAATGGTCCAGCCAGATTATGTGCTAGCCGCAAAAAGTTTACAACCATCGTTAAGCGTGCTGGCTAATAGGCATGCGCTATACCTTGCGATTGGCATACTGGGTGCAACGGTGATGCCACATAACTTGTACTTACATTCATCTATTGTGCAAACTAGGGTGGTAAGTAATCGCATAGAAGATAAGAGTGAGGCCATTAAGTTTTCCACCATTGATACAGTGGTCTCGTTAAGCTTAGCATTTTTCATTAATGCGGCCATTTTGATGTTGGCTGCTTCTGCTTTTCACGATACAGGTCATACGGGTATTGCTGATATTGAAGACGCTTACCATTTGCTAGAACCTGTAATGGGTTCTGCATTTGCCGCTATATTATTTGGCGTAGCATTACTGGCTGCAGGACAAAGCTCAACGTTGACAGGCACAATAGCAGGCCAAGTGATTATGGAAGGTTTTTTGAATTTAAAAATACCCTGTTGGCAACGCCGATTAATAACGCGTATGTTGGCATTAGTCCCCGCACTCCTCGGTATATTGGTGTGGGGTGATGGTGCTGTGGGCAAGTTGCTAGTGCTTAGCCAAGTGGTATTAAGTATGCAATTACCATTTGCCATCTACCCGTTATTAAAGCTTACAGGCAATAAAAAACTCATGGGGGAGTTCGCAACAGGTTGGATGTCAACCATCATTGCTTGGGCTATTTTTGTACTGATTGCATCGCTCAACGCTTGGCTGATTATTGAATTCTTTAACTAGCTGATAAACTAATACCAAACTAACTGTAATAAACAATTGGTTAGAAATCTCCCCAGATAACTTGCATAGCAGAAACTGCTGCCAACGCGGCGGTTTCTGTACGTAATATACGCTTGCCCAATTGCACAGGCTTAAATCCTTGTGTGCTTGCTAGCTGAATTTCATCTTGCGTTAAGCCACCTTCTGCTCCTATTAATAGATAAATTTCGCCATTGGGCGATAGTAGATCCTGCAAATTTTGTGTAGCGGTAGGTGATAGTGTGATGCGAGTGCTATTTGCTTGCAGAGGATTGTGGCTTAGCCAGTTCGCTAGGGTTATGGCACTATGCACTTGAGGCACGATTGCGCGACCTGATTGCTCACAAGCTGAAATTACCACATTCTGCCAATGTTCTTTTCGCTTTTCTGCGCGCTCTCCTGCAAGTTTTATTAGGCTACGCTGGCTATTAATCGGTTGTATTTTATTCACGCCTAATTCAATGGCTTTTTGAATGGTGTTATCCATACGATCGCCGCTAGAAATGGCTTGCAGCAAAGTGATGTTGAGTGGGGATTCGCTAGAAACTAATATTTTAGTGCCGACTTTAGCCGTGACTGTAGATTTTGTAACCGTCATTAATTCGCATAAATAATCGTAGCCGTCACCGTTAAACAACGTTACATGATCACCAACCGTTAAACGCAGTACGCGGCTGGCATGCGTTGAAGCGTTGCTTGGCAATGCAGTAACGATTTCTAGCTCGAGATTTTCGGGAGTATAAAAGCGTGAAATTGACATAAGCGTGGCTGTATAAAGCAAGTTAATAAATGATAATATCTTAATTAACGGTTTTCCACTCGCTCATTTAATGGATGAAATCAAACCGTCAAAAGGCTTATTCTAGGAGCATGTAAGCATAAAGGAAAGCAATGGCAAGTTTAAATCCACCCGTATGTAACTTTGGCTGGCAAGCACCCGATTTTAATATGTTGGGAGTAGATGGCAAACGCTATAACCTGCAAAGTAGTCGAGGTGAGCATGGCTTATTGGTCGTGTTTATAAGTAACCACTGTCCTTATGTTCAAGCAATTCTTCCGCGTTTAGTGGCTGATGTGGCTGCCTTGCAAGTATTAGGTATTAATACCATTGCAATTGCATCTAATGACGTGATTAATTATCCAGCAGATAATTATGAACATATGCAGAAAGTGGCTCTTGACTTTAATTTTAGCTTTCCGTACGTACTAGATTACACACAAGAAATTGCAAAATCTTTTGATGCCATATGTACGCCGGATTTTTTTGGTTTTAATGCTGATTTGCAACTACAATACAGAGGAAGATTTGATGAATCGCGTAAAGAGGTTTCAGTTGAAAGTACGCGTGATTTATTTAGAGCGATGCAGCTAATTGCCAAGACTGGCAAAGGTCCGGATGAGCAAATTGCCAGTATTGGTTGCAGTATTAAGTGGAAGTAGTCACTCGTTAATATATACAATACATTTTATATATAACCTTAATAAATAATCATCAGTAAAGGTCAATTTTAGGTTTGATATCTACCACAAACACATTAGCTAAGTTAATTGAACTTACAAAAGAGCGTGATATTGCCGCTTTAGAAATCTTATTTACTCATACGGTCTTTGATTTAATTGAATCTAGAGCCGCTATTTTTTATAGGGTACTAGACGTGTATAAAGGTACTTTCTTAACCGTTGCTAAAGGCAAAGAACAACATGCTGTTATATCTGGCGATTTAAAAAATACGCTACTCAACTGTATTAACACTCAACTCGTACAAGAAACCCATCAGCAACAGCATGATCACACGGTCTTTTATCCTGTGAAAGATTTGCGCAATAAACCCATAGCGGTTATTGCTGTGGAATCTCCCAAAGACTTGGAAAATTTGCAAGAAGTGATGGGCTTGCTCATACAGATTTATCAAAATATTACTTCGCTCATCAACGATAACGATCACGACACGCTCACCGGCTTGCTCAATCGAAAAACCTTTGAAACCAAAATTACGAAAGTTTTTTCAGCCATGCTGAGTGAGCATGACAGACAAAATGACCAAGCTGAAACAAATTATTTTTTAGCCATTTTTGATATTGATCATTTTAAGCGAGTAAATGATGACTTTGGGCATTTGATGGGTGATGAAGTATTGCTGCTGTTTTCACAATTAATGACAAAGTCGTTTAGAGAAAAAGATTTGCTATTTAGATTTGGTGGCGAAGAGTTTGTTGCCGTATTTGAATGCCCATTGGTAGACGACATGGAGCGTGTGTTAAATCGATTTAGAGAAAAAGTGAGTCAGTTTGCATTTCCACAAGTAGGCAATGTGAATATCAGTGCTGGGTTTACGCAGGTGAGACCTTACGACACCCCCGCACAACTAATTGATCGTGCAGATGTATCTTTATACCATGCTAAAAATAATGGGCGCAATCAAGTGTCAAATTATGATGCGCTCATTATTAGCGGTGAATTGCAGGAAAATATAAAAGAAGGTGAAATTGAGCTGTTTTAACACAGGTAATGCAAATATGGTTATCTGCATTGTTTTTAACAGTCGTTGTTAATCCAACTATCATAGAGGTGTAATTCACTTAAGTGGATGCTAGTATTGAACGCATCAAATGCTTAGCTTAGTTAGAAAACTAGTCAATAATCTATCAATTCTTATATATTTAATCATCAAATAAGCACTTGTTTAGCAATACCATCTTGCTGAAAAGGGCTATTTAAGCAATAATTTACGCTTTGCAGAATGTGGTTAAAATTCGTCTATTTACGATTGTTTTCCATGTTTAATTTTTTTAGTCACAATATTCAATATCGTATAAGGTTTTGGTTATGCATTCATCTGGTTGATGCTAGCAACAAAGCCCGTAAGTATTAAGTTAATTATTAGGGAGAGAATCAATGGCAACACGTAAAGACCTAGCCAACGCCATCCGCGCGTTATCGATGGATGCGGTGCAGAAGGCTAACTCTGGTCACCCTGGCGCGCCCATGGGCATGGCGGAAATTGCAGAAGAACTTTGGAATAACCATTTAAGCCATAACCCAAAAAATCCAAACTGGTCAAATCGCGATCGCTTTGTGCTTTCTAACGGCCACGGTTCAATGTTGATTTACTCATTGCTACACCTGACCGGTTATGCATTACCAATGAGTGAGTTGCAAACATTCCGTCAATTACATTCAAAATGTGCTGGTCACCCAGAATACGGCTACGCACCAGGCATTGAAACAACCACTGGTCCACTAGGTCAAGGTATTGCAAACGGTGTTGGTTTTGCAATGGCTGAAAAATTAATGGCACACCAATTTAACAAACCTGGCCATGAT
The DNA here is from genome assembly GCA_014378915.1 of Methylophilaceae bacterium. Taxonomy (GTDB): domain Bacteria; phylum Pseudomonadota; class Gammaproteobacteria; order Burkholderiales; family Methylophilaceae; genus JACMMS01. The sequence continues at coordinate 37,097 of JACMMS010000104.1, read as the reverse complement.
ATCGTTGACCATAGCACTTACGTGTTCTTAGGCGACGGTTGTATGATGGAAGGCGTTTCTCACGAAGCTTGTGCTTTAGCTGGTACTTGGGGCTTAGCCAAATTAACAGCATTCTGGGATGACAACGGTATTTCTATTGATGGTCATATTGAAGGTTGGTACACAGACGATACATCGAAACGTTTTGAATCATATGGCTGGCACGTTCAGTCAGTAGATGGTCATGATGTTGCTGCTATCGGCGCTGCGATTGCTTCAGCTAAGTTGGTAACAGACAAACCATCATTAATTTGCTGTAAAACAGTGATTGGTATGGGTTCACCAAACAAATCTGGTTCACATGATTGCCACGGCTCTGCGTTAGGTTTAGACGAAGTTGCCGCAACACGTGCAAACATCGGTTGGGAACACGAGCCATTTGTGATTCCAGCTGACGTTTACGCTGGTTGGGATGCAACTGCTAAAGGCGCTGCTGCTGAATCTTCATGGGATGCTAAATTTGCAGAATACCAAGCGGCTTTTCCAGCTGAAGCGGCTGAATTCACTCGCCGTATGTCTGGTACATTGCCAGCAAATTGGAAAGAAGCCACTGATGCGATTATTGCTGCAACTAACGAAAAAGCTGAAGGTGTTGCAACACGTAAGGCATCACAAAACGTTATCGGCGCATTAGCCCCATTATTACCTGAATTCTTAGGCGGTTCTGCCGACTTAACCGGTTCAAACTTAACTTCAACTGGCAGCTTTGTACACGTTGATGCGAAAAAACCAGGTAATTACATTTCATACGGCGTACGTGAATTCGGTATGTTTGCAATTATGAACGGTATGGCATTGCACGGTGGTTTGATTCCATTCGGTGGTACATTCCATATGTTCTCTGACTATGCAAAAAGCGCATTGCGTATGGCTGCATTGATGAAACAACGCGTTATTGCTGTGTTAACGCATGACTCTATTGGTCAAGGTGAAGATGGTCCAACACACCAACCAATTGAAAACACAGCTGGCTTACGTTTGATTCCAAATATGGATGTATGGCGACCAGGCAACTCAACTGAAACGGCTGTATCTTGGGTCGCTGCTGTTGAGCGTAAAGATGGTCCTTCAAGCTTAGTATTGAGCCGTCAAAACGTAGCTGGTATGAAACATGATTCATCACAATTTGCGTTAATTCGCAAAGGTGGTTATGTATTGTCTGACGTTGCTGGTGCTCAAGTCATCATTATTGCTAACGGTTCTGAACTTGAATTAGCGGTTAAAGCGGCTGCTGAGTTAAATGCTGCTGGTACTAAATCACGCGTGGTTTCAATGCCATCAACTAACGTATTTGATCGTCAAGATAAAGCTTACAAAGATAGCGTATTAACGCCAGGCGTTGTACGCGTGGCGGTTGAAGCTGGTGTCACTGACTTCTGGCGTAAATATGTAGGTTTAGAAGGTGCTGTTGTTGGTATCGATACATTCGGAGAATCAGCGCCTGGTGGCGTATTAATGAAGCATTTTGGCTTTACAGTTGAAAATGTTGTTGCTACAGTGAAATCGGTGCTTTAAATGTTACAAGCAATAGTATTTAGTCCTGTATTAAGGGATTAACATATTAAAAAGGGAGTCATATTTAATGGCTCCCTTTTTGGTTTATTGCATAGATTAATATTAAATTTCAGGATGAGTGAACATGGCAATTAAGATAGGTATTAACGGGTTTGGTCGTATTGGGCGCATGGTGTTTCGTGCCGCAATGAAAGATTTTAAAGATATTGAAGTCGTAGCGATTAACGATTTGTTAGAGCCAGATTATCTTGCCTACATGCTTAAACACGATTCCGTGCATGGCCGTTTTGATGGCGATGTACAAGTGGTTAATAACCATTTAGTGGTAAACGGTAAAACGATACGTTTAACTGCTGAGAAAGATCCAGCTTACCTTAAATGGGGTGAAGTAGGTGCCGATATCATTGTGGAGTGTACGGGCTTCTTTTTAACAGAAGATACTTGCCAAAAACACATAGATGCAGGTGCAAAAAAAGTCGTGCAATCAGCGCCATCAAAAGATGATACGCCAATGTTTGTTTATGGCGTCAATCATGACACATACAAAGGTGAAGCGATTATTTCAGCCGCTTCATGCACTACTAACGGTTTAGCGCCAGTGGCTAAAGTGCTAAACGATCATTTTGGTATTAAACGTGGTTTGATGACCACCGTACATGCAGCAACGGCTACCCAAAAAACGGTAGATGGCCCATCAAATAAAGATTGGCGCGGCGGTCGCGGAATTTTAGAAAATATCATTCCATCATCTACTGGTGCAGCTAAAGCGGTAGGTAAAGTAATTCCATCGCTGAATAAAAAACTAACAGGCATGGCATTTCGTATTCCAACTTCTGATGTGTCAGTGGTGGATTTAACAGTAGAGCTAGAAAAAGAGGCTACTTACGAGCAAATTTGCGCTGTGATGAAAGCAGCATCAGAAAGCGGTCCGCTCAAAGGTGTATTGGGTTATACCAATGAAAAAGTGGTATCAACAGATTTCCGTGGTGAAACTTGTCCGTCGGTGTTTGACGCTGATGCTGGTATTCAGCTAGATCCTACTTTCGTAAAGGTGGTGGCTTGGTACGATAATGAGTACGGCTATACCTGTAACTTAATGCGCCTAGTAAAACATATAGCCTAGAGCATATCGCCAAGTAATTTTTAGAAAGTACAGACTATGTCTATTATTAAAATGACTGATCTTGATTTGCAGGGTAAACGTGTATTGATCCGCGCTGATCTTAATGTGCCAGTAGCCGATGGTAAAGTGACTTCTGATGCACGCATTACTGCTTCAATGGCGACAATAGAATTTGCACTGAAAGCAGGAGCAAAAGTGATGGTAACTTCACATTTGGGTCGCCCACAGGAGGGTATTTACTCACCAGAAAACTCATTACAACCTGTTGTTGATGTGATTAGCAGCAAATTAGGTCAGCCAGTACGCTTGATTAAAGACTGGGTTGATGGCGGATTTGATGTGACCAATGGTGAGTTGGTGGTATTAGAAAATTGCCGTTTTAACAAAGGGGAGAAAAAAAACACCGATGAGCTGTCACAAAAATATGCCAAGCTTTGTGATGTATTTGTAATGGATGCATTTGGTACGGCACACCGTGCCGAGGCTTCAACACAAGGTGTAGCTAAATTTGCAGCAATTGCGGCTGGTGGTATTTTGTTAATCGGTGAGTTAGACGCTTTAACTAAAGCTTTGTTAAATCCAGCGCGCCCAATGGTGGCGATTGTTGGTGGATCTAAAGTGTCAACTAAACTCACCGTGTTAGAAAGATTGTCAGAAAAAGTCGATCAAATGGTGGTGGGGGGTGGTATTGCTAATACGTTTCTAAAAGCGGCTGGTTTTGAAGTTGGAAAATCGCTATGCGAAGATGATTTAGTGCCCACTGCGCTTGCATTAATGACAAAAATGTCAGCACGTGGTGCAGCTGTGCCAATCGCAGTAGATGTAGTATGTGGCAAGAAATTTGATGCCAATGAGCCTGCAGTATTAAAAGAAGCGAATGCTGTAGCGGCAGACGATATGATTTTTGATATTGGCGCGAAATCTGCTAATGAATTAACGGAGATTATTAAAAATGCAGGGACGGTATTATGGAATGGGCCTGTGGGTGTATTTGAGTTTGATCAATTTGGCGAAGGCACAAAAACCATTGCCCATGCGATTGCAAATACAAAAGCTTTTACCCTAGCAGGCGGCGGAGATACCATAGCGGCGATTCAAAAGTATGATATTTACGACAAGGTCTCTTACATATCAACGGCTGGCGGTGCATTTTTAGAGTTTCTAGAAGGTAAGAAATTACCTGCTGTTGAAATTTTAGAACAGCGAGGAAGTTAATAGGAGTATAGCTCTAATTTCTTGAATCTGTTAAAACAACAAAGGGGCTAGCAGCCCCTTTTAAGTTTTAATTTTATTTAATAAACTAGTGAGTTAGTTTTATGTGAAATTATTGAAGATAAATATGCAAATAATTTATCTTTATTTTATTAGTATAACATTGGAAAAAAAATGAGCCTTCATCATTTAATGCCGCGGAAAACAAAAATAGTGGCAACACTTGGACCTTCTTCCACAAGTGAAGAGATGCTAGCGCGTTTAATAACCGCTGGCGTGAACGTGGTGCGCCTGAATTTCTCGCATGGTACTGCTGCAGACCATATCTCGCGTGCTGAAGTTGTGCGCAGAATTGCCTTAAAGCTCGGTCGTCCAGTGGGTGTTTTATGTGATATGCAAGGTCCTAAAATCCGCATTGGTAAATTTGATCTAGGTAAAATCGAGCTCAAGATGGGAGACTTATTTGTACTAGATGCTGACTGCATTTTAGGTGACCAGTATCATGTTGGCTTGGATTATATACAGCTTACTCAAGAAGTTGAAGCTGGCACAATACTGTTGTTAGATGATGGACGTATTGTGATGACAGTAGACCGTGTTAAAGGTAACCAAATACATTGTGTAGTGAATGTCGGTGGTATTTTATCTAACAACAAGGGCATTAATCGCCAAGGGGGTGGCTTGTCTGCTGAGGCACTAACTGCAAAAGACCGTGAAGATATTTTGACTGCGGTAGCGCTAGAGGCTGATTACATCGCGATTTCTTTCCCTAAAAATGCTGCAGATGTTGAACTGGCACGCAGTTTAGTTAAAAAAGCCGGCGGTACAGCAAGCATTGTTGCAAAAATTGAGCGTGCAGAAGCAATAGATAATTTAGAAGAGATTATTGAAGCCTCCGATGTCATTATGGTTGCGCGTGGTGATTTGGGGGTTGAAGTAGGTGATGCTGCTGTGCCTGGTTTACAGAAACGTATGATACGCATGGCGCGTGCGCAAAATAAATTAGTAATTACCGCTACCCAAATGATGGAGTCAATGATTTTTAGCCCAATTCCTACACGTGCCGAAGTGTCAGACGTTGCAAATGCAGTATTAGATGGCACAGATGCGGTGATGCTTTCAGCAGAAACTGCTGCTGGTAAGTTTCCTCTAGAAGCGGTGCAAGCTGTACACCGTGTGTGTGTAGAAGCAGAAAAAGAATATAACAGTCAGCATAAGCTCAGCGAAAGGCGTGCTCGCGATTTTGCAAAAACCGATGAAGCAACAGCAATGGCGGCGATTTATATTGCTGATAATTTCAACATTAAAGCGATTGCAGCACTGACGCAGTCTGGCAACTCTGCCCAATGGTTGTCTCGCGCAGATACTTCTGTACCCATTTATGCCTTATCGCCAGATAAAGTTGCCCGTCGTAAACTGACTTTACACCGTGGTGTATATCCATACCCCATTGATCAAGAGGGTAAAAATTTAAACGATGTATTGTCTGAAATGGAGCGTGTATTGCTGAAAAATGAGGCAGTGCAGGCTGGAGATAATGTGTTGCTCACATTTGGTGAGCCAATAGGAAGTGCTGGCGGTACAAACGCATTAAAGATTGTGCAAATTAAGGATGACAAAGGTGATGACTCAAAAGCAGATGCAGCAAATTAAAACAGCAAATAGTCAAATTCTGTTTGAGACCTTATAATAATTGTTTATTTAAACTAATCAGACTTAAGCCATGAGCATAACAACAAACTCGCCTTTACTTAAAACCAATATAACAAGTTTGCCTTTGATTCACCAAGGTAAAGTGCGCGATATTTACGATATTGATGCTAATACCATGCTGTTAGTGAGTACGGATAGGCTATCTGCATTTGACGTGATTTTGCCTACTGGCATTGCTAATAAAGGCGCGATGCTGACACAAATGGCTAATTTTTGGTTTGAAAAGCTAAAAAATGTAATACCCAACCACTTAACTGGTATTAATCCACAATCTGTCGTTAAAACGAATGAAGAAAAAGCCCAGTTAGGCGAGGGTGATTTGAGTCGCGCAGTGGTGGTGAAAAAGCTTAAGGCGTTACCTTTAGAAGCGATTGTGCGTGGTTACTTAGTGGGTAGTGGTTGGAAAGAATACAAAACTCAAGGCACTGTGTGTGGCATTCAGCTACCCCCAGGTTTACAAGAGGCGTCACAATTGCCAGAACCTATTTTTACGCCATCCAGCAAAGCCGCAGTGGGTGAGCATGATGAAAATATCAGTATTACTCAAGTTGAAGCGTTGATTGGTAAAGAATTGACTGCACAAGTCGCAACGGCGGCTATTGCTCTTTACAAACAAGCTGCCGAGTATGCGCTCGCTCGTGGCATTATTATTGCTGATACTAAATTTGAATTTGGCTTAGACGCTGATGGTATATTACATGTGATGGATGAAGTGTTAACGCCAGATTCATCACGATTTTGGCCAGCAGTCAGCTATGCTGTTGGTAAAAATCCACCAAGTTTTGATAAACAATATGTGCGCGATTGGCTAGAAAGTACTGGCTGGAACAAGCGGGCGCCAGCACCTGAATTGCCAGTTGAAGTAGCCTTAAAAACAAGTGAAAAATATATGGAAGCTTTTGAGATTTTAACCGGAAAAAAACTAACCTATTAAAACTATCTCTTAAAACCAGCCATGTTGAGCAAACTTCAATCCAAGCTAAAAGCCACTGCCGCAAAGGTAAAGGCAGAATTTAAATTTTACCAACGCCTGCAAAAACACCCACAAACCCCTAAACTGGCAAAGGCACTTTTATGGTTGGCGATAGGTTATCTATTGATGCCATTCGATTTAATTCCAGATTTTTTGCCAATTATTGGGCAGTTGGATGAATTGGTTATTATTCCATTACTACTTTATTGTGCTATTAAACTAACGCCAGATGCGGTTATTGCAGCTTGTCGTGAATTAGAGCCAGGGAAATCAGTTTAATGGCGTTGATTTAAGCGAAATAAAGAGCGTCATCGCGCTTACACAACTATTTGGTATAATTATGATATTTTTATATTCCATCAATTAATACTAAGGCAAATAAAAGCATGTCATTGAACCAAGTGCCAACAGGCAAAGATGTCCCTAATGATTTTAACGTGATTATTGAAATCCCAATGCAGGGTGACCCTGTCAAATATGAAGTCGACAAAGAAAGCGGCGCAATTTTTGTTGATCGTTTCATGGGTACAGCTATGCAATACCCAACTAACTATGGCTATGTGCCTCACACACTAGCTGGTGATGGTGATCCAGTAGATGTATTGGTAATGACACCTGTACCGTTGATTCCTGGTGTTGTTGTACGTTGCCGTCCATTAGGTGTGTTGTTGATGGAAGATGAAGCTGGCCTTGATGCTAAAGTGCTTGCAGTGCCAGTAGAAAAAGTCTGTGGCTTATATAATCATTTAAAAGCACATACAGATGTTTCTGACTGGCGCTTAAATATGATTTCTCATTTCTTTGAGCATTACAAAGATTTAGACAAAGGAAAATGGGTCAAAATTAATGGCTGGGGCGATATCGAGCAAGCAAAAAAAGAGATTTTAGAAGGCGTTGCTAATTACGATAACGCAAAAGTTAAACCTGCATTTTAGTTTAAGTAAGTACTAGACAATAAAAAAGGCAGCCTTAGCTGCCTTTTTTATTAATTAAAATAATAGTTTTAATTAAAGCAAAGGCACAATCAACAGTGCCACAATATTAATAATCTTAATTAATGGGTTCACCGCAGGTCCTGCTGTATCTTTGTACGGGTCGCCAACAGTATCTCCGGTTACAGCGGCTTTGTGTGCTTCTGAACCTTTACCGCCGTAGTGACCATCTTCAATGTATTTTTTCGCATTATCCCAAGCGCCACCGCCAGTACACATTGATATTGCAACAAACAAGCCCGTTACAATAGTGCCCATCAGTAAGCCACCTAGTGCTTTTGGTCCAAGTACTAAACCAACAAAAATTGGCACAGCTACAGGGAGTAACGATGGAATCATCATTTCTTTAATGGCTGCAGTAGTGAGCATATCGACTGCTTTGCCATATTCCGGTTTGCCAGTGCCATCCATAATACCTGGGATGTCACGAAACTGACGGCGCACCTCTTCTACCACTGCACCAGCCGCACGACCTACGGCTTCCATGGCCATTGCGCCAAACAAAAATGGGATTAAGCCACCAATAAATAAGCCGACAATTACCATGGGATCGCTTAGGCTAAAGTCTACACTTTTACCTGCAGCTTCTAGTTTGTGCGTGTAATCAGCAAATAGTACCAGTGCTGCTAAGCCAGCAGAGCCAATCGCATAGCCCTTTGTTACGGCTTTTGTGGTGTTGCCAACCGCATCTAGTGGATCAGTGACGTCACGCACGCTACTTGGTAATTCTGCCATTTCGGCGATACCACCCGCATTATCAGTAATGGGGCCATACGCATCTAATGCCACAATAATACCTGCCATGCTGAGCATTGAGGTTGCGGCAATTGCTATGCCATATAATCCACCTAAATGGAATGACGCTAAAATGGCTAAACACACTGAAATAACAGGCCACGCGGTAGATTTCATAGAAACGCCAATGCCTGCAATAATATTAGTAGCGTGGCCAGTTGTGCAAGATTGTGCAATGTGCTTCACTGGTGCGTAGTCAGTGCCTGTGTAATATTCTGTAATCCAAACTAAGGCGCCAGTTAATACTAACCCTACCGAACATGAACCAAAAAGTGCCATCGCACTGACAGTTTTATTAGCCGTGCTGATACCTTCTGGAAACATTTTCATCGTGACAAAGTAGAAGGCAATCAGTGATATTACGCCTGCAACTGCTAGGCCTTTGTACAACGCAGGCATGACATTCTTCATTCCTGGACTAGCTTTAACAAAGTAGCAACCAATGATAGAAGCCACAATTGAAACCGCGCCTAACAGCAAAGGATAAAGCACGCTGCTTGCGCCACCACCAGTAATAATTAAGCTGCCTAACACCATAGTAGCGATTAAAGTAACGGCATAGGTTTCAAATAAATCTGCGGCCATGCCTGCACAATCGCCCACGTTATCGCCTACGTTATCAGCAATAACGGCGGGGTTACGCGGGTCATCTTCTGGAATGCCTACTTCAACTTTACCGACTAAGTCTGCGCCTACGTCAGCGCCTTTAGTAAAAATACCACCACCTAAACGCGCAAAAATTGAAATGAGCGAGGAGCCAAAAGCTAGCCCAATCAGAGGGTTGAGATCTACAGCATTTTCAGCGCCTAACAACCAATAAAATCCTGCCACGCCGAATAAGCCTAAACCTACTACTAACATACCTGTGATAGCACCGCCTTTGAAGGCGACATCTAATGCTGGCCCAATGCCGTGGGTGGCTGCTTGCGCAGTGCGTACATTGGCCTTTACTGAGACGTTCATGCCAATAAATCCACATGAGCCTGAAAGCACAGCGCCTAGTACAAAACCAATAGCGGTTAACTTCCCTAAGAATATTGCAATCAAAATAGCGAGTATCACGCCTACTATTGCAATGGTTGTATATTGGCGAGATAAATAGGCGGCTGCGCCCTGTTGAATGGCACCTGCAATTTCTTGCATTCGCGCATTGCCTGCTGGCAAACTAGAAATCCACTTACTCATGAAGATGCCGTAAAGTACGGCCAAAAATGCTGCGCTTAAAGTAATGATTATTGCGACTGACATGACTTCTCCAATTCTGTTTGTTATCAATCTAAAGATTAAAACGAACTGCCAACGAACTTGAAAACTATTGCTGCAAAACTAAATCTTTATTATTTTATAAATCCTAAGCTATTGAATTATGTAGTTTATATGTAACTAGTAATCCATTATTGCACTATTAGTTTGCTACAACAAGTACAAGGCTAAATTGATATTGGCTTCGCAGAAAGTGTTTTAAAGCGGCTGTAAATGCATTTTAGGCAATGGCAGTATCGTATAATTATCAAATGAAAAATAGTCTACAGCATGAAACTAGCCCTTACTTACTTCAACATGCCGATAATCCTGTGGAATGGTATCCGTGGGGAGAAGCAGCGTTAGCTCTGGCGCGAGAGCAAGATAAACCTATTTTGCTCTCTATTGGTTACTCGGCTTGTCATTGGTGCCACGTGATGGCGCATGAATCTTTTGAAGATGCTGCTGTTGCAGCCGTCATGAATAAGCATTTTATTAATATTAAAGTAGATCGTGAAGAGCGGCCGGATATCGACCAAATCTACCAGTCGGCACATCACTTAATGACACAAAGTAGCGGTGGTTGGCCGCTTACGGTATTTTTAACGCCGGGTCAGGAGCCGTTTTATACGGGCACTTACTTCCCTATAATGCCGCGTTATCAATTGCCTGGTTTTGCTGATTTAATTCCGCGTGTGGCGGCCTTTTATCATGAGCGTAAAGATGATTTAGCTTCGCAAAATAATCAAGTATTAACTGCAATCGCCTGTTTGATACCGCCTGCAAGCAGTGTAATTTCAGTAGATGCGGCTACCATCGAACAAGGGTTTGAACAGCTAAAATCCAGCTTTGATTTTGAACATGGTGGTTTCGGTATTGCGCCAAAATTTCCTAATCCTGCTGATATTACTTTGTTACTACAAGCGGCACATGCTGGTAATAAAGAGGCTGAGTCAATGGCATTGCAGATGCTCAGCGCAATGGCTAACGGTGGTATATATGACCATCTTGGCGGCGGTTTTTGTCGTTATTCAGTTGATGAGCGCTGGAATATTCCACATTTTGAAAAAATGCTTTATGACAATGGTCAGCTGCTTTTCTTGTATGCAGATGGCTACCAGCTAAGTCAAAATCCTCAATATAAAAAAGTGGTTGAGGATACCATCGCATGGCTACAACGAGAAATGTTATCTACAGCAGGTGCAATCTATTCATCTTTAAATGCGGATTCATTAGATGTGCACGGCCATAGCGAAGAGGGCGCATTTTACGTTTGGCAACCAGCAGAAGCTAAAGCTTTGCTTACGGCAGAGGAGTTCTCAGTTGCTAGCCGTTGTTTTGGTTTTGATCGTGCAGCCAATTTTGAGCAGACTACTTGGCACGTTTACATAGCGGCTGAACCTGATGTGGATGATGCAGACCTGCTAAAATCTGCCCAAGCTAAATTGTTTACTGCACGTGAAAAACGAGCCAGACCTAGCCTCGATGACAAAATACTTACCAGTTGGAACGCGCTAGCCATTAAAGGTATTGCGCGTGCTGGACGTGTATTTAATCGCTTAGATTGGATTGTAATTGCAAAAAAATCGGTAGATTATATTCATCAGTATTTGTGGGTAAAAGATAGATTATTAGTCACCTGTAAAGTAGGTCAGCCAGCGCATTTAAACGCTTATTTAGATGATTATGCGTTTTTACTAGATGCACTTTTAGAGTTGATGCAGGCAGATTACCGCAGCCAAGACATGGCGTTTGCAGAAGATATTGCAGAGGCATTAATAGAGGAGTTTGAGTCAAAAGAAGGTGGTTTTTACTTTACCAGCCATCACCATGAAAACTTAATCCATAGACCAAAACAGTGCTATGACAACGCTACACCTAATGGTAACGGCATTGCCGCTGTGGCATTGCAGCGTTTAGGGCACATATTGGGTGAGCCACGTTATTTACAAAGTGCGGAGCGCACCTTACAGGCGTTTGATAGTGTTATGCAGCACAATCCAGCCGCTTGTGCCAGCTTATTACATGCCTTAGGTGAATATATCACACCGCCTACGCTTGTTATTTTACGTGGTGAAACTGTTCAATTGTCGCCGTGGCATGAGGCTCTTAACATGCATTATTATCCGCATCATCTGTTTCTCTATCTTAATGAAAACATACATGATTTACCTCAAACCCTAAAAAGAAGCTTTACAACGGATGTCAACGCTTGGGTGTGCAAGGGCGTTATATGCTCTCCGAGTATCAATAATTATCAATTGCTTGTGCAAAGCATTTGAAAGGGTGGTTTTTTAAGTTAAAAATATACAATGTTCTTATTGCAATTGTTAGTTTGTAAGTATGATTATTCCTAGTTAAAAAACAGTCTAAAAAGTTTAGTGGGAAATTAGACGTTAATATACATAATATTTTAAAGTATTGAATTTAAGGAGATAGTATGAAAACATGGTTAATGAAAGTAGCAACTGCTGGTACTCTGCTCTTAGCTACACAAGCTAATGCTTTAGATGCAGATGCATCAAAAGCATTAGCACAAAAAAGTGGGTGTTTAGCTTGTCACGCAATTGATAAAAAAGTATTAGGCCCAGCCTATAAAGATGTGTCAGCAAAATACAAAGGCGATAAAGGTGCCGAAGCGCGCTTAGTTGCCAAAGTTAAAGCGGGCGGCGGAGGCGTGTGGGGTCCTATGGCCATGCCAGCCAACAGCCCACAAGTGAGAGATGAAGATATCAAAACTATTGTACAGTGGGTGCTCACTCTATAATAATAAACTCTGCAATTATAAAATTGCAAAGTTAACTAAACAAAAAAGCCAGTTCAAAAAACTGGCTTTTTTTTTCGAAAATCTGTATAAATACACCCCTATAAACTAAGACTGATGAAGTTTGCTTTTACGCATTGAGTAAGCAAAGTAAACTACGATGCCGATAATAATCCACACTAAGAATCTAATCCAAGTGGTATTGGGTAAAAAGCTAATTAGAGCGCCACAGGATAAAATCCCAAGTACTGGAATCAGTGGGTTCCAAGGGTTTTTGAATGGTCGTTTTAAATCTGGTTGGCGAATACGCAATACAATCACACCTACGCATACCATAATAAAGCTGGCCAACGTGCCAATGTTGACCGTTTCGGCTAGTTCACCTAATGGAATAAATCCAGCAATAGATGATACTACCATACCACACATTAAAATCACTTTAGTCGGCGTTTGTCTGTCTGGATTTACTTCAGAAAATATTGGTGAAATTAAGCCATCTCGACTCATTGCAAATAAAATGCGGGTCAGACCATAAAGCAGCACAAGTAATACAGTGATTAAGCCAGCAATGACGCCTGTGGAAACTAATGTGGATGACCACGTGTAGCCAATTTCACTTAAAGCAAAAGCCACTGGTGAAGGCACGTTAAGCATTGTGTAAGGCACAATCCCAGTTAATAAAGCAGAAACGATGATGTAAATCACAGTACAGAAAATCAGTGATGCCAATAACCCTATAGGTAAGTCGCGCTGTGGGTTTTTAGCTTCTTCTGCTGCGGTAGAAACGGCATCAAATCCAAAGTAAGCAAAAAACACTAAAGAAGCCCCGGCTAAAACACCTACCGTTTTACCATTTTCTAATGTACTGAACCAACCGAATGGCATAAAAGGATGCCAGTTAGCACTATTAAGATGTGCCGCTGCGAGTGCGATAAAAATAGCGATGGTAGAAAGTTTAATAATAACGATAATGTTATTGAAACGAGCGCTTTCTTTTACACCAATAATTAATAAAACAATTAACAACCAGATAATTGCAAAAGCAGGCAGGTTAATTATGCCGCCTAGCATAGGCGCTTTAGTCAAAGCTGCAGGTAAAAATATATTAAAATTAGCTAGAGTATTAATAAAATAACCTGCCCAGCCATTGGCCACGGCAGCAGCGCCTACTCCATATTCAAGCAGTAAAATCCAACCCATTAACCATGCGATAAATTCGCCAAAAGCCACGTAGCTGTAGCCGTAAGCACTACCTGAACCACCGATGGAAGATGCCAATTCTGCGTAAGAAAGTGCTGCGAAGGCGCTGGCAATACCAGCAAATACAAAGGAAAGTACAACGGCAGGGCCAGATTGTGTCGCGGCAGCAATGCCAGTTAGCACAAATATGCCAGTACCAATTGCACAGCCTATGCCAAGAAGTGCCAAATCAAATGCACTTAAACATTTTTTAAGTCCGCTATTACTATGCTCAACAATCGGTTTCGTTCGCAGAAGCTGTTTGAGCATATGGTGACTCCCTTTAAATTAAATGATGATGTGAGAATTTTTTCGATGTTAAATTCGCCACTTATTTGCCAAAAAACCAGAAATCCGTCATTCCCGCGTAGGCGGGAATCTAGGCTAATTCGACACTTAACTGGATTCCCGCCTGCGCGGGAATGATGAAAGTAAAAGGTTTTAGGTTAGAAGAGTATTCGTGCAAAAGTCTAAATACTCGTATTTTAATTGATCCTAAACATTTAACCAGTCTCGGTCAATCAAAAACTGTGTATAGAGTTTTTCTTCAATGCTACCTGCTTCAGGTTTCCAATCGTAGCGCCATTTTACAATCGGTGGCATGGACATTAAAATCGACTCAACACGGCCGTTAGATTGCAAACCAAATAGTGTGCCGCGATCAAAGACTAAATTAAATTCTACATAACGCCCGCGACGGTATGCTTGAAAGTCGCGCTCATTTTCGCCATATGGTGTTGCTTTACGGCGTTGCAAAATAGGCAGATAAGCATTTAAAAAACTATCACCCACGGCGCGTTGTAGTTCAAAGCTGCGATCAAAGCCTAATGCATTAAAGTCATCAAAGAAAATCCCGCCTATGCCTCGTGGTTCTTTGCGGTGTTTAAGATAGAAGTATTCATCACAATGCTTTTTAAAGGCTGGGTAATAACTGGTGTCGAATTGATCTAATGCTGCTTTATTGGTGCGGTGAAAATGCACGCAGTCGTCTTCAAAACCATAATAAGGCGTGAGGTCCATGCCACCACCAAACCACCAAATAGGTGCTTCGCCAGTTTTCTCGGCAATGAAAAATCGAATATTCATATGCACTGTGGGTGCAAAAGGGTTGCGTGGATGCAATACTAGAGATACCCCCATTGCCTCCCAGATACGGCCAGCCGCCTCCGGATGCGCAATAGTGGCGGCTTGGGGGAGTTTGTTGCCAAGCACATGTGAAAAGCCCACGCCTGCCCGCTCAAATACATGTCCCCCCTCTAGCAGGCATGAGGTGCCACCACCACCTTCTGGACGCTGCCACGTGTCATTGAGAAAATTTTTACCATCTACTAACTCTAAGGCTTCTACAATATTAGCTTGTAGGTTTTGCAGGTATGCAAGAACGGCTTGGGTGTTAATAGTGGTTGAAGTTTGGTTATTCGTCATGGCTTAGGCGCGGATTATTCTGTTAGTGGTTAAATCTTGTATGGTGGAAGGACGTTTTTGTTGTCCAATTAAACCATGAATCACACGTATTTGCTTACCAAATAATCGGTAGCATTCTCGACTGGTTTTTGCTGATTTGCAGCCACTTTTATTAGCACTTGTTGATACTAATGCCATATCTAGCTGGCAACACAAGGCTTTGCTTGCTTTGTGCTGAGTAACGCGTGCAGCAATGCTATTAAATCTTCCTGATAGCCATGGCGGGCAGTTATGTGCGGCGGGCACTAACCATGTATGTGGCTTAGTCTTAACTTTTGAACCACTCCAAGTACTATCTAGACTATTTTGTTGATTTAAATTGAGTGGTGCAAAATAGGGTTTAAGTTGCGCTTGCTTAGCCGCAATGATGATGACGCCTTTGTGTTGTGGGCGACCTTTAATACGTAAAATCCGTTGTAAACCTAATCTACTTTTTGGATCGCAGCCCAAACCAAAGCAAGAGTCGGTGGCATAAGCAATGACGCCACCTTGTCTTAAATAATATCTTAAGCTGCGATTGATTGCCATTGAGCTGATTTACTTAGTATTAAACCTTGCTAATGCTTAACGGCTCTGTAGCCAATATCCTTGCGATATTGCGCACCATTAAATTTTATTTCATCAAGAATTAGGTAGGCACGATGCTGTGCAAATTTTACGGTTTCACCCAATGCGGTAACACACAACACACGCCCACCGCTAGTCACTACTTTGCCATCTTTAAATGTTGCGCCTGCATGAAATACATGGGCATCCACTAGGTCTTTTGTTAAGCCTGTTATTTCATCGCCTGTACGTGGTGTATCAGGATAATTGGCTGCTGCCATTACTACGCCTAGTGCAGTCCGCCTATCCCACTCAGTTTCTGCTTGGTTTAATGTACCTTCAACAGCGTGCTCGGCTAGTGTAACAAAGTCACTTTTTAAACGCAGCATGATGGGTTGTGTTTCAGGGTCACCCATGCGACAGTTAAACTCTAGGGTTTTTACCGTACCATCTCGACTAATCATTAAGCCAGCATATAAAAAGCCAGTGTAGGGAATGCCATCTTTCGCCATGCCTTCAACGGTTGGTTTGATGATTTCGTGCATGACTTTGGCGTGAATTTCTGGTGTGACAACGGGTGCTGGAGAATATGCGCCCATGCCGCCAGTATTCGGGCCTTGGTCACCATCGCTCAAGCGTTTATGGTCTTGGCTAGTCGCTAAGGCTAAAATATTTTTACCATCTACCATTACAATAAAACTGGCTTCTTCACCCGTTAAGAACTCTTCAATCACTACGCGTGCGCCTGCATCACCTAGTTTGTTATCCGATAACATGGCATCAATTGCCGCATGTGCCTCAGATTCATCCATTGCAACTACGACACCTTTGCCTGCTGCTAAACCATCGGCTTTAATCACAATCGGCGCGCCTTGATTGGTTACATAATCATGCGCTAATTTTGCATCGGTAAATGTCGCGTAAGCGGCTGTTGGAATGTTGTGGCGCACCATAAACGCTTTAGCAAAGTCTTTTGAGCTTTCTAATTGTGCAGCGGCTTTAGTTGGGCCAAAAATTTTAAGTCCTGCTGCGCGAAAGGCATCAACTACGCCAAGTGACAACGGTGCTTCTGGGCCTACAACCGTGAGTGCAATTTGCTCATCCTGTGCAAATTTAAGTAAATCTGCCACGCTGCTAATTGGTACATTGAGCATATCAGGATTAAGTGCTGTACCGGCATTGCCAGGGGCTACAAAAACACGGCTGATTTTTGCACTTTGTGCAATTTTCCAAGCTAGCGCGTGTTCACGGCCGCCACTACCTATGACTAAAACTTTCATATAAACTTAAGCTTTCTGATACAAATGATGTCTAGTGGCGGAAATGGCGGATACCAGTAAGTAGCATGACTAAACCATGCTCATCTGCGGCTTTAATCACTTCTTCATCACGCATGCTGCCACCTGGGTGAATCACACAGCTCGCGCCGGCTTCCGCAAGCACATCAATGCCATCACGGAACGGAAAAAATGCATCAGAAGCGACTACAGAGTTTTGCAATGATAGCCCAGCATTTTGTGCTTTAATCGCGGCGATTTTAGTGCTGTCTACACGACTCATTTGCCCAGCGCCAACCCCTAGTGTCATACCGCCCGCGCAAAATACAATCGCGTTAGATTTCACATATTTGACTACACGCCAAGCAAACAGCATGTCTTCTAATTGTTTTGGGGTAGGTTGTTTTTGCGTAACGATTTTTAAGTCATTTACAGAAATTTCATGGTTATCAGCGGTTTGAATTAAAATGCCAGATCCTACACGTTTGCTTTCATGTGAGTTGCGACCTTGTTCCCAAGCGCTATCCCCGCGCGCTTTGTTTAATTGCGGCAGCGCAATTTTCAACACGCGTACATTAGCTTTGGCTGCAAAAATGGCCAGTGCATCTGTTGTTAAGTCTGGTGCGATGAGCACTTCTACAAACTGTTTGGAAATTGCTTCAGCTGCCACTTTATCCACTATACAGTTTAAAGCAATAATGCCGCCAAAGGCAGAGCTAGGGTCAGTCTTAAAAGCTTTGCTGTAAGCTTCTAATGCGTTAACACCAATTGCCACGCCACATGGATTCGCATGTTTGACGATGACGCAAGCTGTTGTATCGAACGATCTTACACACTCCCAAGCTGCATCAGCATCGGCAATGTTGTTATAGCTTAATTCCTTGCCCTGTAATTGCTTAGCAGTCACTAGTGAGCCTGGGGCTGGATATAAATCGCTGTAAAAAGCAGCATGTTGATGTGGATTTTCGCCATAACGTAAATCATACAATTTCACAAAACGGGTATTCATTTGTTCGGGGAACTCGCTGCGTGTGCCGTCTGCTTTATAGGAAGACAAATAGTCGGAAATTACACCATCGTAGTTGCTGATACGATTAAATGCAGCCACTGAAAGCGTAAATTTAGTCGTTTGCGCCAATGTGCCTGTTGATTCTAACTCTTCAATCACTGCTGCGTATTGGCTTGCATCTGTCAGTACTGCGACATCTTTCCAGTTTTTAGCAGCAGAACGCACCATGGCCGGGCCGCCAATATCAATATTTTCAATCGCATCTTCTAAGGTATGTGGTTTAGCAATCGTAGCTTCAAACGGATATAAATTGACGATGACCATATCTATATTTGGAATGCCAGCATTTGCCATTGCAACGAGGTGTTCCGGTAAATCACGACGACCTAAAATGCCACCATGTACTTTGGGGTGTAAGGTTTTGACACGGCCATCTAGCATTTCAGGAAAACCCGTGTAGTCGCTCACTTCTACTACTGGAATTTGATTGTCACGAAAAAGCTTTGCGGTACCACCTGTAGAAAGAAGCTCTATGCCTAGGCTACTTAATTTTTTTGCGAACTCGAGGATGCCTTGTTTATCTGAAACGCTAATGAGTGCTCTTTGGATGGTTGTCATATTGGAATTATTTAGATAGATTTAAAATTCGGATAGATTTAAAGTTAGTTTCAAATTTGTGTTGACGAGGGTAGCCCGTTGCTAGTGCTTGGCTAGGTAGTTGCGAAACTACGTCTCGCAATGGCAATATTATTCGATATTGTATTGCTGCATTTTTTTGCGCAAAGTATTGCGGTTTAAGCCGAGAATATCAGCTGTTTTACTTTGATTACCACCTGCATGGTTGAGTACAAACTGCAACATTGGTTTTTCTACACAGCCCATTAGCATGTCATAAACTGCATGAGGCGGCTGGCCATCCAGGTCTTTAAAATATTGCTCTAGTGAAGTTTTTACGCTGATTGCAAGTTCACACTGTTTCTCTGAATTATCCATTGCGCTGTCCATTGCACCATTCATAAATCACCCCTTGAACTAGGCTTCGTTGCCTATTTGATCGCTAAATTTTTTTATCGGTTTATAAATTACAACTACAATTGTGATACTAGTGTTATTACAAGCAAAAAGTACAAGCCTATAAATTTAATCCTAATGCATTAAGCTGCTAAAAACTCTACTTTAAGTATTTCGCTAGTTTCTTCGTATTGCAAGCGATTATCACGAGTTTGTAAGTGTGCAAAAAACTCGTTGATTGCCGCAAGTTGAAAATCAATCGTTTGTAGCGTATTCATATTGTGACGAAAGCTTGCGGAATCTTTTAAGCCCTTGGTATACCAAGAAATGTGTTTGCGTGCCATACGCATGCCCGTTAACTCACCATAAAAATCATACAAATCATGTAGATGTTCTAACATAACAGTATGAATTTCTGTGACTTCTGGTGGGGGCAAGTGCTCACCAGTTTTAATGTAGTGCTCAATTTCGCGAAATATCCATGGCCGACCTTGAGCAGCACGGCCAATCATCACGGCATCGGCACCTGTGTAATCCAACACGAACTTGGCTTTTTCAGGTGTAGTGATATCGCCATTAGCGATAAGCGGAATTTTTATGTGTTGTTTAACTGAGGCAATAGTGTCGTATTCGGCATCGCCCATATATAGGCAGGCACGCGTACGACCGTGCATGGCTAGGGCTTGTATGCCAATATCTTCGGCCATTCTAGCTACTGCAATTGCGTTCCGGTTTTGCTTATCCCAACCTGTACGAATTTTTAACGTAACGGGTACATCCACTGCATTCACAACTGCACGTAAAATTTGTGCCACTAAAGGTTCATCTTTCAGTAGTGCAGAACCTGCCATCACGTTGCAAATTTTTTTAGCAGGGCAACCCATATTGATATCAATAATCTGTGCGCCATTATCAACATTATGTTTGGCTGCTTCTGCCATCATTTTTGGGTCAGATCCGGCAATTTGTACTGAAATCGGGCTCACTTCACCTTCATGATTAGCGCGACGTAAGGTTTTTTCGCTGCCGTAAAGTAGCGAGTTAGATGTAACCATTTCAGACACGGCTAATCCTGCGCCTAACTTTTTGCAAAGAATACGGAAAGGCCTATCAGTAACGCCAGCCATAGGCGCTACCACTAAGTTATTTTTAAGAATATGATTGCCAATTTGCACGTGATTTTTAGCTTGTCTATTATGCTTAATTTAAAATATGTCTGACGACACTAATGCGAAAGGTGCCTATTTTATACGCAATTAGTCTCGCTGTGAATGCGCATTTTAACTATTTTCTATCCAACTAAATCCAACTTGAGTTACACCAGCTTTTAAATCTACCATGGCTTGCTCTACTATGCGGGAATCACCTTTTGCACCTAACTCAACTTGCCTATTTGGTTTTAATTTAGGTAGGCTGAACACTTTAATTTTGGGGTATTTATTTAGTACTTCATGCATTAAATCAATGAGTTGGCTTTCTATGCCATCTTGCACGATAATCGATTGCTCAATAACTGGTATTTGATGAAATAAATGGCTGTAATGTTTATCAAGCACCCATTCCATCATTGGGTGTGCCATGCTGGGAAAACCTGGCATAAAATAATGCTGTTGAATTGAAAACCCAGCTACACGATTCACTGGGTTAGGTATGAGTGCTGCTCCTTGCGGAAAGTCCGCCATGAGCACGCGTTTTGGATAAGCACCTTCGCCAAACTGCGCTTCAATCTCTGCTACAGCATCCGTATGGCGCTCAATAGATACACCAAACGCAGCAGCTGCACATTCTCGTGTAAAGTCGTCTGGCGTAGCGCCGATGCCACCGAAGCTAAACACTATATCGCTAGTCGCAATACTAATTTTTAATGCGCTGGTGATTTGTGCTGGAATATCGCCTAAGTAATGTGCCCAAGCCAAGCTTAATCCACGGGCTTTTAACATTGCAATTGCACTGCTTAAATGTGCATCCTGACGTTTGCCAGAGAGAATCTCATCACCAATAATGTAGACACCAAAATGAGGCATTGAAACTGAGGGATTAGTTGGGCTGGTAGGGAACATAAAGTTAACTAAGTATTAATATACTATTCTAAACCCGATTAATATTCCATTAGTCAAACATTATTAAAAATACACAATTCAGATGCATTTATTTAGTTTGCGCACCAAATAAAATCGTACAGTTTGTTATCTATATAAAAAAGTTGATAAGTTTCAATCAGCTAACTAAGCCCTCTGTCGGGCTTAGTTATTGCCTCTGATTTCTTAGTGAAAGCTAAATAAATTTTATTCAAGAAACTAACAACAAATGAGGGCCGTAACAAGATGAATCGCAATGATGTAACCGATATGATCGTAACAGCTAAAATTGCCAAAGGTTTAAAATGGGAGTGGTTGGCAGACGAAATTGGACGCTCTAAAGAGTGGACAACCGCCGCATTGCTTGGTCAAATGACATTAACTAAATCGCAGGCCGATATTATTGGTGCCGCGCTAGATTTACCCGCAGAAGCCATTGCCATACTGCAAACAGTGCCTTACAAACGCAGCTTGCCTAGCGCTGTACCTACAGACCCATTGCTTTACCGCTTTTATGAGCTGATTAGCGTGTATGGCACGACGATTAAATCGTTAATAAATGAAGAGTTTGGTGATGGTATTATGAGCGCGATTGATTTTTCAATGGATATTCAACGTGAGGCAAACCCGATGGGTGATCGCGTTAAAATTGTACTGAATGGTAAATTTTTGCCTTATAAGACTTATTAGTACCTGTTAGACAATTAGCGCTCAGTGCACTTTGCAAGTAAATGCAACTAAATATCAGCAATAGATCGCTGGTCATTGTATGGCATCATCTTAAAACAGTATTTTTTTGAAAAAATTAAGCCATGTTATCTTTAAATCAACCTAATAGCCTCCGTCAACTCACTACGCAATTTGCAAAAGCTGGCATCTTAGAAAAAATTTTACTTAGACCTGCAAGGCGCATTCCTGTCAAGCAAGTTCAGAGCGTATTGGCGATTGCTAAAGTCGGCTTGGAAAGCGATCGTACTTCGCTCACTCAATCTGCAAATGCTAACGGCAGTAGCCGACAAGTCACGCTTATTCAAGCAGAACACCTGGCCGTAATTGCTGCATTGTGTGGTTTAAGCGAAATTGATCCAGCCTTACTACGCAGAAATTTAGTCATTTCAGGCATCAATTTAATTGCCGCAAAGTCACTATTTAAAGATCAAACATTACTACTCAAAATAGGTGCAACAGTACTAGAAGTTACAGGCCCATGTGAACCATGCTCGCGTATAGAAGAGCTCTTGGGCGTTGGTGGCTACAACGCCATGCGCGGGCATGGTGGTGTCAATGCACGAATTGTAAAGGGTGGTGTTTTAAGTGTGGGAGATACTGTTATTTGTGAGTTAAGTAGTCATCAGCAAGATTAATTTTAATGCGCACTTTCCCAATTACTCCCCACACCCACTTCCGCCAACAACGGTACATCTAACTTAGCCACACTTTGCATCAAAAATGGCAATTGATTTTTGACTAATTCCAACTCTTTTTCTGGAACTTCCAGCACCAATTCATCATGCACTTGCATGATGAGTTTCGTCTTTAACTTTTCTACATTTAGCCAGTTTTGTACGGCGATCATTGCGAGTTTAATTAAATCGGCCGCTGTACCTTGCATCGGTGCATTAATAGCGGCGCGTTCTGCTCCTGCACGGCGGATACCGTTGGCGCTGTTGATTTCTGGTACCCATAATCTGCGGCCGAAGTAGGTTTCTACATAACCTTGTTGTTTGGCGATTTCACGGGTATTTTGCATGTATTCACGTACACCTGCATAACGCGCGAAGTAACGCTCAATATAAGTGGCGGCGGCACTGCGTTCAATATTAAGATTTTGCGCTAGGCCAAATGCGCTCATGCCATAAATTAAGCCAAAGTTAATCACTTTTGCATATCTGCGTTGTTCGTTATCAACAACATCGCGTTCAACCCCAAAAATTTCGGCGGCAGTGGCGCGGTGAATATCCTCGTTATTGGCAAATGCATGCAACATGCCAGCATCTTGTGAGAGGTGTGCCATGATGCGCAATTCAATTTGCGAGTAATCTGCAGAAACAATCACAGAGCCTGCGGGTGCAATAAATGCTTCGCGTATACGCCTGCCTTCTGCTGTACGTACTGGGATGTTTTGCAAATTAGGGTCACTGCTGGCTAAGCGCCCAGTAATGGCTACTGCTTGATTGTAGCTAGTATGCACGCGACCTGTAGCAGGGTTAATCATTCTCGGTAACTTATCAGTATAAGTTGATTTTAACTTGGCTAGCCCGCGATACTCTAATAAAACCTTAGGTAAAGGGTGGTCAAGTGCGAGCTCTTGTAGTACGTCTTCATCGGTACTTGGTGCGCCACTAGGTGTTTTTTTGGTGGGTTTTATGCCGAGTTTCTCGAATAAAATTTCTTGTAATTGTTTAGGTGAACCTAAGTTGAAAGGTTGTCCAGCCAGTTCGTAAGCTTTCGTTTCTAGTGCCATTAACTTCATGCCTATTTCATTGCTTTGACGGTTGAGCATGGCGGCATCAATCAGCACACCATTACGTTCTATGATGTATAAACATGCCATAGAAGGCATTTCAATTTGGCTGTAAATGAAGTTGAGTTTATTGTCTTTGGCTATTTGCTGATAAAACACTTCCTGCAGTTGCAAGGTGATATCGGCATCCTCTGCTGCGTATTCGCTCGCAACTTCTACTGTGACTTGGTTAAAGCCAACTTGCTTTGCGCCTTTGCCCGCTACATCTGTAAAGCTGATGGTCGTAACATTTAAGTGGCGCATGGCCAAGTCATCCATCCCATGCGAACGATGGCTTTCTAAAACGTAAGATTGCAACATGGTGTCGTGTGCAATGCCGTTTAGTGTAATGCCGTGATTGGCTAATACGTGCTTATCGTACTTTAAATTTTGCCCAACTTTTTTGATTTTTTCATCTTCGAGCAAAGGTTTGATGCGTGCTAAAGTGGCTTCAAATGGCAGTTGGTCTGGCACATCAAAGTAAACATGCATCAATGGTAAATAAGCTGCCTCACCTGATTTTACGGCGAAAGACATGCCAACTAATTTAGCATGCATGGGGTCTAGTGAGGTAGTTTCAGTATCAAAACAAACCAATGCTGCCTGTGCAATTTTATCCAGCCATTTGGTTAATGAGTCTTCAGTGAGTATGGTTTCGTATTGGCGCGAGGTGTTGGCCTCATATTGGACTATGGCGAATAAATCAGTTTGGACATTACTGCTATTCGTAGTGCTATTATTTATAGCACTGGTTTTCACACCGGTGGTTAATTTGTCTAATTTATTTGGCGCATTATTGCTGTTGTTACCACTGACTTGTGGGCTTTCTAATTCTTTTTGCCATGTTTTAAAATCAAATCGTGCGTAAAGCTCGGCGAGTTTTGCTCTATTTTGCGCTTGTAATAACAACGAGTCAAAGCTCTCTGGCATACCAGCCACGCCTTGTAAATTGCAGCGAATTGTAATGAGCTCGCGCCCTGTTGGTAGCCAATCCAAAGCTTTGCGTAAATTTTCTCCCACTACGCCGCTAATTTTGTTTGCATTTGCCACGATATTATCCAGTGAGCCGTACTCTGTAAGCCATTTTAATGCGGTTTTTGGCCCCACCTTTTCTACCCCAGGTACGTTATCTACCGTATCGCCAATTAAAGTGAGATAGTCAATAATTAACTCTGGCTTAAGTCCAAATTTTGCCTCAACCCCTGCAACATCTAGTATTTCATCACCTTTTCTAAAGGCGTTAGTCATAGTATTGATGACGGTAACGTGTTCGTTGACTAATTGCGCAATGTCTTTATCACCCGTTGAGATAATCACGCGTAAACCTTGTGCCTCTGCTTGTTTGGCTAATGCGCCAATCACGTCGTCTGCCTCTACGCCATCTACCATTAATAATGGCCAACCCATTGCAATAATCGCTTCGTGCAACGGCTCTACTTGGCTACGTAAATCATCTGGCATACTGGGGCGATTAGCTTTATATTCTGGATAAATGTCATCACGAAAGGTTTTACCTTTGGCATCAAAGATACAGGCGCTATAATCGGCGGGGTAATCTTTATGCAGTTTGCGTAACATGCTAAGCACACCGCGAATGGCGCCAGTTGGCTCATTAGTATGATTACGCAAATCGGGCAAGCCGTGGAATGCGCGGTATAAGTAAGAAGAGCCATCGACTAACAGTAATGTTTTCATAATGAATTTTAAGGTATTTTGAATGACAACAAGGAAATTACCCCAAATCACCGAGGCCCAATTGCTCAATGGAGCAACCCCTGACGGCGAAGCGTGGCACGCATTTGAGATTATGGCAGAATTCGTTGGCGCAACCGAACGATTGAAGGAAATTACCCCTGCTGTTTCTATTTTCGGCAGTGCACGAACTAAACCAGAACATCCATATTACAAGCTCACTGAAGAGATTGCTAAACAGCTGTCTGATGCAGGATTTAGTGTCATTTCTGGTGGTGGCCCAGGCATCATGGAGGCCGCAAATAAAGGCGCTTTTGCAGGTTCGGCGCCTAGTGTGGGTTTGAACATACAATTGCCGTTTGAGCAAAGTGGTAACGACTTTCAAGATATAGGCTTAAGTTTTAAATACTTTTTTATGCGCAAAGTCATGTTTGTTAAATATGCGAGCGCTTATGTGGTCATGCCAGGTGGTTTTGGCACATTAGATGAGTTGATGGAGGCTTTAACACTGGTTCAAACAGGTAAAGCGCGAAACATCCCGATTATTCTAGTGGGTACTGTATTTTGGAGCGGATTGCTAGATTGGATTAAAAATACGCTCATTGCAGAAGGCATGGCCTCACCTAATGACATAAACCTGTTTCAAGTGATTGATGAGCCAAAAGAAATTGTAGACGCTATTTTTAAACACTATGAATCAAGCGGATTTGAACTGACGCCCGCGGAGCGTAAAGTGCAGCTATATTTATAGCGTAGTTTGTTAATGGTGCAGCAAATCGACTGATGGTAGAGATTGTTGCCATCTGGTGTGGTACAAAGTAACAATTAAAATATTTTTTAATCGTTAAACACGCAACTTGCTTTACCGAGAGACTGCTTAGTTTGCTAAAATCATAATATCAAATCACCTGAATAAAAAGCGAGCAATTGCATGCCTTATTTCCGTCTGTATTATTTGTTGCTTTGCATGCTGCCAATATCTACGATGTCTGCCGCTTTTGCAGCGGATGTTGCACCATCTAAAAATGCTGAAGTAATCGATGACTTAACACAACCACCCAAAACGCTAGATCAAACTGTAGAAGACAACCTAGTTGAGCCACAAATTACGATCAAGAAAAAAGGCTCCGATACCGTTGAGGAATATCGTATTAACGGCCAACTGTACATGATGAAAATTACCCCAGTGCACGGTGTTCCTTACTACTTGCAGAAGCAAGATCAAGAAGGTGGTTGGTCGCGTACCGATGGCCCCAGCGCACCGTTAGCGATTCCAAAATGGATAATTTTTAGATTTTAGCTCGTTTACCAGGCTAGTTTGAAGTAATTAAATCACACACTAACCCATGGCTTTTACAGCTTTTCACTATATGATTTTTCACTAAGCTATTTTATGTCAGTATTTACCCATGTTGAGTTTTCTGAATTAAATCTCTGGCTACAAGATTTGCATTTTAGTGAAGCGATAGGCAATTTAGTCGAATTAAAAGGGATTGCTGCTGGTATTACCAATACTAATTATTTTGTGACAACTGAGCTAAATGGTCAAAAAAATCGTTTTGTACTCACCATTTTTGAAAAAAATGCCTTTGCTGAGCTGCCGTATTTTGTTCAATTAATGACGCATTTAGCACTGCATCATATATTGTGCCCAACGCCAATTACTAATAAAAATGGCATCGCATTAGTTGAGATCCAGGGTAAGCCAGCTTTGTTGGTGAGTTGTTTAAAAGGTAGTGACATTGAACAACCAACAGCAGAACAGTGCGCACAGGTAGGGCGTGTGTTAGCAGAAGTGCACTTGGCTTCGCAATCATTTACTCAAATCTCGAAAAATCAACGTGGCCTTGATTGGCGTATTGCCACGGCAAAACAATTGATAGATAAGCTATCAGCAGAAGACCAACAATTGCTAACGGAAGAGCTCGCTTTTCAGGCGCGGTTAGATTTAACCAACCTGCCACGTGGCGTAATTCATGGCGATTTATTTCGTGATAATGTGCTCTTTGATGGCGAACAATTGGGCGGGTTTATTGATTTTTACTACGCTTGTGAAGATATATTAGCATACGATGTTGCCATTGCCGTGAATGATTGGTGCATGACAGATGATGGTAAGTTTGAGGAGCCACGACTAAATGCTTTTATGATTGCATATACTGCAGTGCGCCCTTTTAACGATATTGAGCAACATGCATGGCGTGGCTTGCTTCGTATTGCGGCGCTGCGCTTTTGGTTATCACGTTTGTATGATTGGCACTTCCCACAAGTGGGTGAACTCACCCATGCTAAAGATCCTGAGCACTTTAAAAAGATGCTCACAAACTATATTAACGCGCACTAATTGCCTCCTGAATCTAAGCTAAAACTAAAACTAAAAAGTTAAAAACAAAGGTTATTTATGAGTATAGACTTAAAAACAAACTCAACTATAGATATTCGTAATGTGCCAGTTGCTAATGCTTGGCCTTGGATTGCTGATGGGTTCAAAATATTTTGGAAAAATCCGCTGATGTGGTTTGTTTTGTTAATCATTTATCTGCTGGTTATAGTGCCGCTATCGCTGATCCCTTTTGTTGGTGGCATTGCGGCTACTTTGCTAGCGCCAGTTTTTTCTGCAGGTTTGATGTGGGGCTGTAAAGCAGTTACAGAAAACCAAGATTTAGAAATTAACCACCTATTTGAAGGATTTAAACACAATACACAACAGTTAGTACTTGCTGGTGTTTTGTATATGGCCGGGTTTTTAATTATTACGATTATTGCCGCTGCCACTATCGATAAAACAGTGATTGATGCTATTGTGGGTGGTCAATCATTATCGCCTGAGCAGGCTGGTAAGGTAATGTTACCGCTTTTATTTGCAATGTTGTTACTCATGCCATTGTTAATGGCCTATTGGTTTGCGCCAGTGTTAGTTGGTTTGAATAATATGAAAGCTGTTGATGCGATGAAGCTCAGCTTTGTTGCCAGTGTTCGTAATACCTTGCCTATGCTGGTTTATAGCGTGATAGTGGTTGCGCTGATGGTGTTGGCGATTATCCCATTCGGCTTAGGTTTATTAGTTGTTATTCCTACTATGATGACAAGTATGTACACGAGTTACCAAGATATTTTTGTAGAAAAAACTAGTTAATCAGTGAGTTGTAAAAGCAGAATCGTAAACCGATTGCTACTTTTACACAAATGAGCTATTAGCTTTTATCTAGCTTAATTCTTTCTAGTCTAAATTTTCTCAAGTTTAGCAAACTCCATTGCTAGCCATTTTAAACCTTCACGGCCAAAATTCACTTGTATGCGCATATCGCTAGCATTGCCTTCGTAACTTACTACTATGCCATTACCAAACTTTTTGTGCGCTACTGCCTGACCGATTTTCCACGGCATTGCATTTTTCTGATCGCTACTTTGATGATTGCTCATTAAGCTAGGTAGCTCGTTGTAATCACGTCCGCTTCCTATAATGGGTTTGATTATTTGGCGTGAGTTCAGACGTTTTAAAAAACCCTCTGGAATCTCATCTAAAAAGCGCGATGCAATACCGTAGCGCACTTGTCCATGTAACATGCGGCTTTGCGCATGGCTTAAATACAATCGCTGTCTAGCACGAGTGACCGCTACGTACATTAAACGCCGTTCTTCTTCTAGGCCATTGTTTTCATATAAGCTATTTTCATGCGGGCACAGACCTTCTTCTAAGCCGCTAATAAACACGGCATTAAACTCTAAGCCCTTCGCCGCGTGTACCGTCATTAATTGAAGGGCTTCACGGCCTATATCAGCTTGGTGTTCACCCGCTTCAAGGCTGGCATGACTTAAAAATAGTGTTAGAAAATCGGTTTTCTCATTAGTAATATCGCCATCAGTATCCACATTATGATGGTTACCCAAATCGCGGTTGGTAAACGCTACTGCCGCAGTGACTAGCTCGTCCAAGTTGGCGACTCTATCTTCGCCTTCTTTTTCATTTTGATAGAAGTTTTTTAGGCCAGAAAGCGTGGTGCAAAGCTCTGCTAATTCTGGCAAGCTCAAACCAAAAGCTTCGTCTATCATGCGCCTAATGAGCGCCACAAAACCGCTTAATCCTTTAGCGACCCCATTTGCACTTAAAGCACCATTACCTACTTGGTTAATCGCCGCTTGCCATAAACTACAGTTTTGTTGGCGAGCTGATTCTTGCAGTTGCTCCAGGCTACGCGCACCGATACCACGTGCTGGAAAATTCACCACGCGTAATAACGCCATATCATCATTAGCATTAGCGATTAAGCGTAAGTAAGCCAATGCATGTTTGATTTCTGCGCGTTCAAAGAAGCGCAAGCCACCATATACTCGGTAGGGTAAATTGGCTGAAAATAGCGCTTGTTCTAAAATTCTTGATTGGGCATTGCTGCGGTAGAGCAGGGCGATATTGCTTAGTTCCATGCCTTCGTTACGCAGCATTTTAATTTCATCGACGATAAAGCCAGCCTCTTCATTATCGTTATAAGCCTCAAAAACACGTACTGGTTCGCCTGCGCCGGATGACGTCCATAAATTTTTGCCTAAGCGGTCTTTATTGTTAGAAATAATGGCATTGGCAGCATCTAAAATATTGCTATGTGATCGGTAATTTTCTTCAAGTTTAACAATATGCTCGATATTGAAATCTTTTTCAAAGTCGCGCATATTACCCACGCGCGCACCGCGAAAACCATAAATAGATTGATCATCATCACCTACGGCAAACATGCAGTTTTCTTTGCCTGCGAGTAATTTTAACCACAAGTATTGCAGGCGATTTGTGTCTTGAAACTCATCTACCAAGATGTACTTAAAGCGCCTTTGGTAATGCATGCGAATATTGGCGTTACGCTCTAAAAGCTCATAACAGCGTAATAAAAGCTCTGAGAAATCAGCCACGCCTTCACGTTGACATTGTCTATCGTAGGCCTCAAAAATTTCACGCAGCTTTTGTGAGTGCGGGTCAAATGCCTCAACTGCGTGAGCACGCAAACCCTCTTCTTTACAGTTGTTAATGTAGGCTTGCACTTGCTTAGGTACGAATTTTTCATCATCTATATTCATCGCTTTAATCAAGCGTTTAATGGCAGATAATTGATCAGCGGTATCTAAAATTTGGAATGTACTAGGCAAGCCCGCTTCACGATAATGTGTACGTAAAAGTCGGTTACACAACCCATGGAAAGTGCCTGCCCACATACCACGTGTGTTAATGGGTAACATGGCAGTTAAACGCGTGAGCATTTCTTTTGCTGCTTTATTAGTAAAGGTCACCGCCAATATGCCGTTAGGCGTGACTTGCCCCGTTTGAATCAACCAAGCAATGCGCGTGGTTAAAACACGTGTTTTTCCGCTGCCAGCACCTGCCAAAATAAGCGCAGATTGATGCGGTAGGGTAACCGCTTCAAGTTGTTTATCATTGAGGTTGCTAAGCAAAGAATCGGGGGTATTAATGGTATCCATAACAGGCATTATCTCATGGCTTACAGATGGCGATCAATCCAGATGCTAATGAAACTTAAATGGGAATAAATCAATAAATCTTAGTATTGGCAATTAAATGAAATAGCTGGATGAAATCTTTTGGAACTAAAAGATTGAGTGAATACTCATAATTGATAGATAGTTAAGAGCTATCTTTCCGCTTCTTTCCTCCCTGAGCGGAAGCCTTGTCACAGAGGCACCTTTTTGCCCCGATTTAATCCCCTTAGTCGGGGCTTTTTTTTGCCTGTTATTTACACAAGCTTATTTTCAAACTAAAAAAATTATAAGCTTATTTGTGATTAAGTGTAAGTGAATTGTAAAAATATATTTACATTTATTTACAACCGTTGAACCTGAGATGAAAATACAGGGTTTGAATTAAAACTCGGTCAAGATATAACAAGGAAGTTGGTTAAAGCGAAGGCTAAAAACCAATACGTTAGTTTATCCTAGTCCTGTGAGTTAAAGAACCCACGCGTACCACTCATTCAACTTAACACTAACCCGTGGGGTTTAAACCCCACGTACAAATTTGTAAGGCGGATTATTGCGCCGCTGATGAACCAGCACTTGCGGCCACTTTAGCTGGTCTTGCTAACCAGACTATCCCAATTAAGCCTATGCAGATAATGGAGGATACATAAAATATATCATCGGCAGAGAAGGTGAAAGCTTGTTGATTAATCATCATGTTAATCTGTGTTTTTGCTTGCTCCATAGTTAACCCTGCTTGCGTCATTTTATTGAGTGCATCAGTGGCTTGGTCGTTGTAAACTGAAATATGCTCTATGAGCTGTGAATGATGAAATGTCGCACGGTTATCCCACACGGTCGTGGCGATAGATGTGCCAAACGCACCTGCGGTAATACGCACAAAGTTAGATAAACCCGAAGCCGCTGGAATTTGGTCTGGGCGTAAGCCTGAAAGCGTTAAACTCACCAGTGGAATAAAGAAAAATGCCATCGCAATGCCTTGTATTACCGTGGGTATAAGCAAAGCTTGTACATCAGTTTGTGTGGTGAAATTTGATCGCATCCAAAACACAATTGCAAATACAAAAAATGCAACAGAGGCTAATAAACGTGGGTCTACGCGCTGTATGTTTTTACCAACGATGGGTGAAAATACAATCGCTAAAATGCCTACTGGCGCTGTAACTAGGCCAGCCCACGTGGCAGTAAAGCCCATATATTCTTGCAGCCAAAGTGGTAATAACACCACATTGCCGAAAAATATGCCATAGCCTAAAGAGAGCGTAATGACACCAATAGTGAAATTACGGCGTTTAAACAAGCGTAAATCGACTACTGGATGTTTGTCGGTTAACTCCCAAATTAGGAATAAAACAAACCCAACCAGTGCTATTAAGCTTAAGCCAGTAATCAATGGCGATGCAAACCAATCTAGCTCTTTGCCTTTATCTAGCGCGACTTGCATGGTACCTACCCACGTGACTAATAGCGCTAAGCCCACAAAGTCTACTGGTAGTTTACGAATTGGCGTTTCGCGTTTGCGATAAATCACCCACGTAGCCCACGCCGCCCCAATACCAATGGGGATGTTAATATAAAAAATCCAAGGCCAAGAAATATTATCCGTAATATAACCACCCAGCAACGGGCCCATGATGGGCGCAATCAGTGTGGTTAGGGACCACATGGCCAGTGCAGTGCCAGCCTTACTAGTGGGGTAGCTGGATAATAGTAGTGATTGTGACAAAGGTATCATTGGCCCAGCAACGGCACCTTGAATGACACGGAACAAAATCAAGGTTTCTATTGAAGGTGCAAAACCACACATGAGTGAGGCAAGTACAAATAAAAGTACAGACCATGTAAATAACTTTACTCCCCCTACACGCATTGTCAGCCAGCCAGTAAGCGGGATGGAAATTGCATTTGCAACCGCAAATGAGGTGATTACCCAAGTGACTTGATTAGGTGATACACCCAAATCCCCGGCAATAGTCGGCAATGATACATTGGCAATTGAAGTATCTAGCACGTTCATGAAAGTGGCAAGTGATAGAGCGATAGTACCTAATGCTAATTTGCTGCCAGTTAGTGGGACTATTTGTGCCGGCGAGTTCGCACTATTTTTTTTAGAGCTGTCTTTTTCAGGGCTATCTTTTTCAGAGCTGTCTTTTAGATTAATAATATCAGTCATCTAAATGTCTATTTCTTTAGATTAATTAAGCTTAAGAGCGTAGCTTAGCTAGCGGCATTTTTTTAATTAAGCCATCTTTGGCTGCATCAAAACGCCCTGCTGCGCCACTATTTTTATTTATAATTTGGCTAATTAACTCATCCGCCGCTGCCGCCTCATCGTCCATGTGTTCTGTAGCTGATACTGGCGAAGTTCTGGATACATCTGCTAGAAGCTTACCGCTGCTATCGGTAATATCGACTTTTGCATCTATTGATAAACCAACACGTAGAGGATGCGCTTTCAACTGCTCATTATCTAATGCCACACGTACAGGAATTCTTTGCACAATCTTAATCCAATTGCCCGTTGCATTTTGTGCAGGGAGTAATGAAAACGCTGCTCCAGTACCTGCACCTAAACCTACAATATGGCCAGAATACTTAACTTTATTGCCATAAATATCAGCGTAAAGTTCAACTGGTTGGCCGATACGCATTCGGCGCAATTGGCTTTCTTTGAAATTAGCATCTACCCAAACTTGGTCCAGCGGCACAATGGCCATCAACGGCGCTCCAGTTTGTATACGCTGACCAATTTGGACACTTCGCTTAGCTACCTGACCTGTCGCAGGCGCAATAATATCGCATCGGACTCTCTCTAAATAAGCTTGTCTAACGTGACCTGAAGCGGCTTCTATAGCAGGCAGCGTGGCGATGGATGAGCCATCAGTTTGTGCATGATTAGAGGCTAGTTGCTCTTGCGCGCCAGCTAAACTCGATTGCGCTGCCGATAGCGTATTTAGAGCATTATTGAGTGCAGTTTTTGCATGTTGCAACTCTTCTTTAGAGACGGCACCTGTAGCCACAACAGCGTCGCGACGTTGGTAATCTTGTCTTGCTTTGTCTGCATCTGCTTGCATGCGTGCAAGGTCGGCCTTACGCTCATTGAGGCTGGCAGAGGCAATAGCATTATTTGCATAAAAGGTACGTGCTTGACGTACAGTTTGAGCTAACTCAGCTTCTGATTGTTTTAATGCAACATCAGCATCTGTGGGGTCTAGCCTCACTAATATTTTTCTTTGGGTGACATAATCAGTGTCATCTGCGTTAATTTCAACGACGGTGCCACTCACTTGCGGTGTGATTTGTATGACATTGCCTGCTACATAAGCGTCATCTGTCGATTGGTAGTTACGCGCTACCAAAAACCAATAAGCAAACCACAAAATGCCCACAATGAGCACAACGATAGCCACACTAATGAGCAAGACTTTTCTTTTGCCATTTTCCTTAGGCGCTGCCATCCCTGCTTGCGCGTTGGGCTCGGAAAGCGTTTGGTTTGACTCACTCATGATTAAGGTTGCCTTGCATAGATAAAATAAGGGATGGTTTAAATAGTTATTTGATTAAGGTAACTAAGTAGTTCTAAAAATTAAAAGGGATTCTTTTCTGCCAAATTTGCATTTTCCTGACTATTAAAGCCGCCGCCTAAGCTTTTAATCAACGCGATATTAAGCTCCGTAGTACGTGCTTGCAAATTAATCATTTTGCTGCGCTCACGTAGTAAGGCATCTTCTGCGGTGAGCACTGTTAAGTAATTGGTTAAACCAGCTTCATAGCGAATCGTTGCTAATCGGTAAGCGGATTGGGCAGCATACAATGCTGCTTCTTGGTCAGCAGTTTCATTGCGTACCGCTTTAATTGAGGTGATCTGGTCCGCTACATCATGGATAGCTTGCAACAACACGGCGTTATAACTTGCAATCGCAATGTCTAAATCTGCATGTTTACTTTTCAAATTCGCGCGCAAACGACCAGCATCAAAAATAGGCAAATGCACGGCGGGGCCAGCACCAACGACTGTACTTCCTAAATAAAGAAATTTAGATAAACCGAATGACGATAAGCCGATAAAAGCCGACAAACTCACGTTAGGGTAGAACTCGGCCTTTGCGCTGCCAATATCCTCTGTTGCGCTGTTTACCGCAGCTTTGGCTGCTGCCAAGTCTGAGCGGCGACTAATCAAATCAATAGGTATGTCATCTGGCAGAGTTTGCGTTGTAAAGGTCGGCAAGCTAGCCTGTACTTTATCTAGTGCGTGCGGTTCTTGCATAGTTAACGCCGCCAGTGCATTACGCGTTAAATTCACCGCTTCATTTGCGGCCTCAACATCTACTTTTGCACTGTAAATGTTGCCTTTGCCCTGCTCTAGCTCAACATTGGTATCTAAGCCAGTTTCAATGCGCGTTTTAACAAGCTTAAGCTCATGGTCGCGTTGCTCTAATGTTTGAACTGCCAATTTTTGCTGCTCAATTTGTCGCGCAAGTTGATAATAGGTTTGTGCTACAGCTGTTGATATCATAAGCTTAGCAGCTGACTCTTCGGCTTTGGCAACATCCGTTTGTGATAGAGCAGTACGTAATTCAGCACGATTTTTACCCCAAAAATCTAAATCCCAACTTGCATTGATAGATGCATTGGCAATATTTTGATAAGAACCTCCATACGGAGGCGGATAAAATGCATTTTCAGACAAACGTTGACGGATGACATCAGCGCTACCTGTTACCTGAGGGGATAATGCGGATTGAGCATAACCAACACAAGCTTGCGCTTTATCTAGGCGTTTAGCCGCTTGCACTATATTCGGATTATCTTTTAGCGCCAAATCGATTAAGTGACTAAGTGTAGGGTCTTGCAGGTTCATCCACCATTGCTCGGTAGGCCAGGTATCAAACTTGGCTTTTGCCCCTAAAGATGCAGGTGAGCGTATGGCTTGATTATGTGTAATGCCTTTAGAGCTAGCACAACCAGATAGCGCTATTAGTGTAATTAGCGTTACAGTAATTAGGTTAGCATACTTAGAAGAATGCGCTTGTCGGCTGGCCATGTATTTGGTCAAAATCTAACTCTAACTCTCTGTATTGGCAATGATACGCCTTAATAGCAATTTAACGGTTTCTACTTCTTCTGCATTGAAACCAAGTAGGTGTTTGTTTAAACTTGCAGCCAGTAAGTCTGGAACTTTTGACGCTAAATGCTGGCCTTCTTTAGTCAATTCCAAGTAAATAACACGTCTATCAGTCTCGCTGCGCTCTCGTACAAGCAGGCCTTTGCCTTCTAAGCGGTCTAGCATGCGTGTCATCGTGCTAGTTTCTACACCACCACATCTTGATAACTCAACAGCGGTATTCGCTTTACCATAGGCTATAAGTAGGAGCGGCCCCCACTGCATGGCTGTTAAATCCAGTGCTGCCATTTTGGTATCTATGGTGCGATGTAAGGCTAGCTGGGCCTGTTTAACTAAGTAGCCAATCGATTCTTCAATCACATAGTTGTGGCCAGAATAAAAGTTAACTTGCTCATTGTTGTTAACTAATCTGTTTAAATCAGAATTAAGTTTTGGTGGTTTCTCATTGATCATGTTGGCATATTACTGCATGTGCAGTAATTGTCAATGCAGTTAATAAAATTTTTAGATAAAAAGTATGCCAAACCTATGGAATTACTAAGATTTTTTGCTA
Organism: Methylophilaceae bacterium; assembly: GCA_014378915.1. Classification (GTDB taxonomy): domain Bacteria; phylum Pseudomonadota; class Gammaproteobacteria; order Burkholderiales; family Methylophilaceae; genus JACMMS01. The sequence goes on along the minus strand of JACMMS010000104.1, from coordinate 751 downwards.
TGATTATGGAGTAAATTCTTATTAACTAATATATTTATATTAATAATATAAATATATTCTCGTTGAGTACCAGTTTCGTATATGAAAAATAAAAAAGACTTGAATTGTTAAACCTTAAGTCTTTTAAATAGTTTTATAGCAGTTGAGCGTCAGTTCATATTTGCTATTCGTCCAATTTACAATCTAACTTGCAATCTAAGCAAACAAGCTTATTCCAAGCAAGGTGCCGAGCACAACTAGAATAGCCAACACTAAAAATATAAAGAAAAAGACTTTGGCAATTTTAGAAGCACCAGACTCAACACCTCTAAAACCTAGTAGCCCTGCAATAACAGAAATCACAAAAAATATTAATGCATAGTGAAGCATGTATCCTCCTAGAGTTAAAATTTTATAATAAAAATTCAGTTAGGCAAGAAAGCCCCGTGAAAATGCAATATTTCCATAGTGCAATATTTCATGGAGCAAATTTTATTTACTGAGCGATGATAATTTTATCTTTCACTGATGTAACACCTTTTACGTTTTTGGCGAGTGATACCGCTTTTTCTGCCGCAGCTTTTGATTTAGCAGTGCCTGAAATTTCTACCATCCCATGGCTATCAGTTTCTACCTTAAGTGCAGTAGCGCTCACAAGCTTATCTTTGGCAAACTCTGCTTTTACTTTTGTAGTAATGACAGAATCACTGACTTTGGTAGAAACTGAGTCACCATCAGCGGCAAAGCCAGCCATTGGTATTAATAAAGCACT
>JACMMS010000103.1 GCA_014378915.1 Methylophilaceae bacterium | reverse complement strand
GTTATGGCATGGGTCAGGCAAGATACCTTGGACTGGTGCGTCACTTCACGAGATTTGGTTTGATGTGTATGGCTTACAATCTCAACCGTGGTGTAGCGATTCAACGGGATTTGCAGACTAGGTAGGATGGTTGCGTTTAACAGCGGGTAATTTGGCTTAAGTCGCCCTATTATTGGCAGAAATGCGCTAAATAACGACGGTATTAAGAGAAAGCGACTCAAGAATGAGTGCATTTAAATTTTAAAAATGGAAGCTGACCTAAGCACGGAGATTTGACTGGCTCGTGCAAAGGTCTCATATTAATATTTCGATACAGAGAGGGATAATAAAGCCAAGAAAAGACAAGGGATATCAGCCATCTATCTGAATTTTCATTTGTTAATATAGAAACCCATGAGTCTCTATATTATTGTTAAATGTTTGTATAAAATAAAGTTCTTAATAATTATTTAAGAGAATGCAGCTAAAGCGAGTACTGCATTGGTGCCCCCAAACGCAAACGAGTTTGTTAGCATTGTCCTAATTGCAACATTTTCACGGGCAATATTGGGAACGTAATCAAGATCACATTGTTCGTCTTGCTCACTAAGATGCATAGTTGGCAAAGCTGTCGAATGCTGCATAGCCAATAACGATAACAAGCATTCTAAGGCCCCAGCTGCTCCGAGAAGATGTCCATGCAATGCCTTAGTCGCACTTATTGGTAGATCGTATGCGTGGGCGCCAAATACTGCTTTAATTGCGTTGGTCTCAACCAAATCGTTGAATAAGGTACCTGTTCCATGGGCATTAATTGCATCAATGTCTGACACATTAATATTTGCCGATTTTAAGGCAGCGCGCATGGTAGCTGCCTGTCCTTCCACACTAGGTCGGGTGATGTGACTAGCATCTGTAGAAAGCCCATAACCCAGTATTTCCCCATGAATTGGTACTCCTCTTGCAACAGCACTCTCCCATGACTCCAGCACTAGTATAGCTGCACCCTCACCGATGACCATGCCAGTGCGATTTTTAGAGAATGGTTTACAAGAAGCAAAGGGCTGGTTATTGTCAATAGATGCCAAAGTCTGCAATGCCTCCCACGCTTTTAATGAACCTAAAGATAAAGGTGATTCCGATCCGCCTGCAATGGCAATATCCAAATTACCACTCGCTATACGCAGCCAAGCCTCACCAATTGCCACCGTTGAAGAAGAGCAAGCCGTTGAATAAGTTAAGGTTGGGCCGCTAATATCATGTTCAATACCAATCCATGCTGCGGGTGCGTTGTGCATTCCTGATAACACAGTGAAGGGTTTTATACGGTTTGATTGATCACCATAGAGAGTCTTGTAACCCTCATCATTCGTTTGCGAGCCTCCCATTCCAGTGCCAACAAATACACCTATTCGGCTGCGGTCAATTTGGTTTAAATCGCAATTTGCATCCGAAAGCGCTTGATTGGCTGCAATTACCGCAAACTGACTGACTCTATCCAACATTCTTAGTTTGGGTGGCTCAAAATAGGCAGCGCCATTAAACATAACCGTCGCAGCCAACGGCGCTATAAGTCTATGCGCATAAGAAACATTAAGTAGCTTTATACCTGAGCGACCAAAGCAAGCGTTCTCATATATTTCAGCTGCGCTATTACCTATTGGTGAGATTACGCCAATTCCAGTAACAGCAACTCGTTTCATATTGCTCACAAAGTCGCAACGACATCACTGACTTTACCGGTACAGGTTTGGCTTGCACTTGCTTTGGTAGCACTGGTGTTTTGAGTCATTAATAAAGTATCAATATAACTTACTACATCACCTACGGTCTGCAATGGAACAGTTTCTTGTGATAACGATATCTTAAATTCATCTTCAAGATGAAATAACAGCTCAGCCATCCCAAGTGAATCAATACCCAATGCTTCTAAGGGAGCATTTAGCTTTAAAGATTCCGGTGCAACCATATAATCTTTTACCAAAATTGCATTTAGGCGTTCTAGTGTTGTTTCCATCAAATTTCCTTAAATATAATTAGGGTATTTATGTAGGTATGTTATTTTTTTGATCATGATTAAATCATTCCCGATACAGTCTCTTACTTTCAAGGCTATCCATATAACCCAAAGATGAAATATTTGATTTTTTCATGGAGTCTGAAATTGTTGAATAGAAAGAAATCATATCTTGTTCGACAGCGCAATGTACTTTCCCTGCCAATCTCGCTCCAAATGTCATCAAGCTGGGACAGTTTTTTGCAATAGTAATGAGTGGCTTGGCAAGCGATGGTCTCATTGCAATATGGGCAAGAGCAGTGGCCAATCGCATGCGTGGTAAAAACTGTTTTCGCCAATCTTGAACATACAGACGTTGTATGTCATGTTGTAATTGTGAGTTAGTTATCACTTTATTGTGATCACTTTTTAACAAGTGCGCACAAAGTAACCAAGCCGATTGTAGGGCCATGCTCATCCCTTCCCCAATAATAGGGTGTGCCTCACCTGCGGCATTGCCTATACGAAAAATCTCACCCTTTGCCCTAAGTCTAACTCCAGGATCAAGAGGACCAACTGTTAGCCAACGCCCTTTAAGAGTAGCTCCATTTAAAGCATGCTGAACGCCTTTACACTCTCTCTTTAGCATTGCTTCAATTACGGTCCCAATGCCCAATTTTGGCATAGCTAATCGATAGCTTTCAAGACAATCACGACGTATGCAACAAGCCAAGGTTGTTAAGCCATCACCACCAAGCACAATCCCGCCATAGCCACCTTTAAAAGATAACACTGAAAGCAAACCATTTTCCAGTGTTGCATGGGTAAAATTAGCCTTAAAAGCAAATAAATCAGATGCCTTACGTTCCAACCGTCGTTGCGGTCTATCGGATTGTATGGTTTCCCATGAACCATTAGCAGCAATTAAAACAGGAGCTTGTAATATAAATAAGGCGTTGGATTCTAAAGCTTTAACTGTGCAACTCCAATCTCCAGCCCTGCCTATAATTGATTTTACAGAGTAAGGCTGCAACACCTGTGCACCACTCAAGCGCGCCTGTTCAAGCAATAACGTGTCCAATGTCTCCCTACCTAAAGCGATTCCCAATGGATACCTCTCGTCAAGAGCTTCTGGTAAATTAGAAAAAATTATTTGATCCCTATGCATAATGGCAATTTTGCTTAATTCAGCCCCAGCATTAGCTCTCAACGCTGCACTGATACCAAGAGCATCAAGCAAAGGTAAGTTGCTGGCAGCAATGCATTCACCACAAACTTTACGGCGCGGAAATATCTGTTTCTCCACCAGCGCAACATTCCATCCAGCTCGTGATAGTAGGATGGCTGCTGAAGAACCTGCTGGACCAGCACCAATTACAATTGCATCAAATTTAGTTTGCATTAATTGCCTTCAATCTTTCTGCACTAAAACAGTGGCTAAAAAGATTTGTGGAATACTCTTTTAAACGCCATTCAACAAAATTTGATGGCCATAATGCTGAAAGTTCTGCGCCGCGGAAGCCTGCACGTACACTTAGTACAGCGTCTTCCCTTGTTACTTTGTTGGCACCAATCGCACCGATAAGATGACTTCCTAAAAGTGGAATCCAAGCACGCTTTGGTTCACAGGCAAATAATAGATTGGTTCTCATCGATATGGCCTGCAGCAAGGAGGCAAGTTCTACACCTTCGAAATGATGTAAAAATAAGTTAACCACAATTAGATCCCATTTCGCTTTTGCATCATTTAGAATCAAATCATCCGTTGATGCCCAGTCGAGTGCGTCTGTTACATGCGGGCCGGCTTTCCATCCAATGTCAGCAAATTTCGCAATAGTTTCAGTTTTGATTAAACTCTGGCGATCAAGCAAGGTTAATTCAACATCCAACCAAGGAGGCTTTAACACTTGGGCAACTCCTAGCATCAAAGTACCATCCCCAGCACCTAATTCAAGTATTTTTAAAGGACGCGCTAATTGATGCGACGCGACCAATTCTTTAAACGCGCGACATAAGATTGAACGAGTACACATTACGCGGTGAACGCGCCTTAAATCTCGTCGAGCGCGTTGTGCATCTGGATCCATTTCAGAAAGAGTATCTAAAGTTTCTGCAGTGACTATTCTTGAAATTGTCATAGGAGTGTCATTGATGGTATTTCAAAGTGTTGAATAATAAATCTTTATCAACTTACCTTTAGTAAAGCGCCATGACAACTAAAACCTGCACCGAATGATGATAACCACCACCATCCATTCGGCGAATCATCATCTAGTGCCGCCTCTAATACAAAATAGACGAAAGCGCTTGATAAGTTACCATATTCACGCAACATGGCTGCACTATATTTAAAATCTGATGCTTCCAATTGAAATTCATATTCCAACTCAACTAAGACATCACGTCCTCCCGCATGCATAATCCATGTGCAAATGTCCTGCTTCTTTAGGCCATAGCGATCAACGGTTTTGTTAAGCACCTCACTTGCATATTTTGCAGCTATTTTTGGAACTGCACGCGTAAGAATATTTCGCAACATCCCATCCCGCTGCTCAAACATTAGCGCTTTTCGTTCCCTAGGATCTATAAGAGACGTGCTATCAATCCATTCAATACTTCGCTTAGAAAGCTTAGGGTTGCTTGAAATAACTGCTGCGCCAGCGCCATCGCCAAACAGACAAGCACTAATTAATACCCCTGGATCATTATCAAGATACATCGCTGCACTACTGACTTCTACGCAAATTGAAAGTACATTTTCGCATTGGTTAGAGGCTAGTAAGGCTTTACATAATTGAAGGTTAGGTATAGCTGCAGCACAACCTTGTCCGACTAAATCATAGCCAAACACGTTACTACCTAACCCAAGTCGTTCAGCAACATAACCAGAAAGCCCTGGACAAAGATAGCCAGTGCAAGTGCTAACAATAATTGCATCAATATTATTCGGTGTAAGTTCAGCGTTTGTTAAAGCGTTTTGTGCGGCTTTTGTAGCCAGCTCCGGCGCATTTTTGAGGAATCGAGCACTTAAAGTATCCGGATCAATTTTAAAAACTTCTTCTAATGTATCAACAGCCAGCCATCTTGCCTCAATGCCGTTATCACGTTGCAAAACGGTGCGCGCAATATAGTGGGATCTTATGTCTAAACGCTTATACCATTCAGATTTTTGAAATACATCTAAACAGTCAGCTTTTGTATAACGCTTAGTCGGGGTCGCCGTTCCAATTCCGTTAAAAAACATGGTGACAACAGATTAAATTAATTAAATTTGAGTTTTGATTGTTAAAGTTTTGTCTTTTTATAACATCAGAAATACTATTTTTATTCGTTGCACATTCAAATCTAAATACTTTCAACTCATGACGATTAGATGTTAAAACACTTTCGGCCAGCACTTCAGGAATCGTCGTTGATAAACGAACTTCAAAAGTATTGTCTTTGGGGTTGCCGAATATAGCTTTTATGATGACGATTAACAGATTCTGCAATTCTTCTAACTTACGAATTAAAAGATCATGACTTTTTGTAAGTATGATAGCTAAAGTGATAGCAGAATTTGATGGTTTATAACTCATAAAGTCCAATCCAGTTAAATTACATAGTCGAAAACGACCTTGAATTATTTCTAAAAGTTATTATGGATATTACAAGTCAGAGGGTCTGTCTGCTACCGAACATAGATTGGGTTCAGATTTACTAGAATTATGTTAGTTTATTTATAGGCATCGAATTGTAATGGTCTAATAAAATGCGACACCAGTTAAGAGATTGTAATCACTTAACGTAGCATTAAAAATGACTAAAACTAGAAATCAATTTACATCAGAATTTAAAAAAGAATGCATTCATTTGGTACTCAACCAAGGCTATGGCATAGCTCAAGCAGCCAAAGCGATGAGCGTTGGATTATCTTCAATACAACGCTG
>JACMMS010000102.1 GCA_014378915.1 Methylophilaceae bacterium | reverse complement strand
GTTGAGCGGGTATTGGGTGTACTGAAATTGCATTACGGCATGGGTCAGGCAAGATACCTTGTGTTGGTACGTCACTTCGCGAGATTTGGCCTAATGTGTATGGCTTACAATCTCAACCGTGGTGTAGCGATTCAACGGGATTTGCAGGCTATGTAGGATGGTTGCGTTTAACAGCGGGTAATTTGGCTTAAGTCGCCCTATTATTGGCAGAAATGCGCTAAATAACGACGGTATTAAGAGAAAACGACTCAGGAATGAGTACATTTAAATTTTAAAAATGGAAGCTGACCAAAGCGCGATGTTTAACTGCTTCGTGCAAAGGTCTCAATTAGTATTTTGCCTCGCTACATTCTGAACAGATAGGCCGCGTAAGCTTGAAATAGCCCACTCCCAAGGGTATTAAATTTAGCAGCAATAGGTCGCCATGATTCTGGTGCCTCAATTAGCGCACGATAAACACTGTTAAGATTACCACCTTCATTCAGAAAAACTTGGGCTACCCGTCGTACCAATTGCTCGGGTGGCGTATCGCTTACAAAATGTCGAACTAGCTTAGTTGCGATATGTGTGGCTGTGGCTGGCGAGCTAGCAAAGTCACGCAGTATCCCTTCAGCTTGATTTACCCACTGTTGATTATAAGTGCTGCCCAATACAGTTCTACTGCCAGGTTCGGGCAGCATTGGGCGAAATGCAAAGCCATAATCCTCAGTTTCAACATGTTGATTACGGCGATTATTTTGTGCTTTTGCATCAGCAAGGGCTTCGATATTTCACCCAGTCATTGCGCGTGCAAATTCATTGACATCCCTTTGTGAATAGCCACTGCGCACCCCTAACGTATGCAGTTCCATAATTTCACATGCTAGATTTTCATTAAGCCCACGTTTTTTATCTTGCTGGCTATCATCTGCTCTTTGCGATAACTTAAATTCTGCGGGGCTATTCGGGCCAATAGGTTTTACTTGGTCCAAATACATGAGCATTGCCGGGTGTTTTTCAACCGCTAGTAGTAAATCGACGAAGTTACCAAGCACATAAGGTCTAATAGCTTCAAGTTCAAAAGCGCCTGCCAGTTCAATAATGGCTGGCTTTTCAATCGAAATAGCAAAATGGTTGGCCCAAAAGTGCACTAAACGTTCAATAAATGGCGTAGGGGTGTTGAGTTCGCTTTCTGCTCTGGCAGTAACCGCCAGTTGATAGCTATCTCGAATTTCTTTTTTTAATTAGCGTTTAGACTCTTTTTTTCATCATCAACTGGGCGCTTCATTGCTTGTTGATTTTGCTGGTAATTTTCTAATAGTCCTGAAGTTTTAGTTTGTTTTTGCCATGCAGTAGGCAGTGCTTCATAGTTACTCAGTTGTGAAGTTAACCATTGTTTAGCGCTATTCAGCGTGGCGTTATTGGGTACATTCACACCACTTGACGCTGGGCTAAATCCTAACCCAAACCTCTTAACTGCAATAGCGGCAGGTGTTAATTGAGGTAAGGTATTGGTGGCATTTTTATTTGAACTTTAAAATAAAACCATCGATTTGTAGTGGGGCTTAATTAACGTTGTAATGGTAATGCTAGTGCTAGTGTACCTTGTCTTAGCGCACCTTGTCGCGCCAGTCCAGAGACTAGTTTTTCGCGCTCTTCTGGCGTTAGGCTGGCAGCGAAATCAACAAGACTTGCTTTAACACCTAGGCACAGTCCCATATCCGCCTCGCACGCATGGGATAGAGCTATTAAAATTGCTCCTCTATCAAACTCTGGTGCATCCAGTAACTCTCTAACCTCGGCGCGGGAATCTTGCCCCGATTTAATCAGCTGTCTAGCATCAAGCCGAGTTTCACGAAGCGCTTTATTAAACATTTGTTGGTACTCCGGACTTAAATTTTCTGCTTCAAGCGTAGACCGCGTTGCCCACACTTAGCCGCTAATGGTGCTTGATCTGACCAAAATAAACGATAAGCAACACCAATGAGGCTGTTAGCTAAAAATATGTTAAGGATTAACGATGTAATTAGTAACCATAAGATTTTTTTGTGAGCATTGTTATCTCCATTCCTCTCCGTAATCTAAGTACTCTGCTGAAGTATTGGCTTCATTAGCACTATCTTCATGTGAAATTGCTTTAGGAGAAATTGTTGAAGTTAATTGTGATACGCAAAAAATGCCAGCTAGCACACTTGCCAAGCCTGCACTTGCAAAACCAAGTCCGCTTAAACCTGTTTCACCTAATAAGTTAGATAGTCTCTGCCAAATGCTAGATGGCTTATCGATGGTTTTTACTTAAACCATTAATGAATTAAAGGCATTAGCAAAAATGACATCAGCTAATGCGCTATTATTCGTTAGAACAGAATGTTTCGACAACAAATTATCTAAAGCCGATTCATTATTAATGATCAAGCTCATTTCTGGTTCTTGAGCTAATCGCATGGCTGAATCTTGAACAGCCGAATCATTAAGATCTTTAGGCCAGCGTTTTAAGTCAGATCCATAGCTTGCTACCAATACTTTAAATCGCTCTGGAGTCATCATCTTTTTTCACACACCTTTCTTTAGCTAGCAAGTAGCAAGCGCATATTATGCCGCGCTCTTTAAAGCAAACTTTCTAACGCATCCACACTAATATTCATTACTGAAACCGCTTCACTGTTAGATAACTCTTGATAATATTTAATACTAAAGCCTCACGCTGTCGATTAGGTAAGGTTTTTAGCGCGGCACCTCCTAAATCTTTTTGTTGGGTCGCAATCAGTTTTTCATCTGGCTTTAGGCTTAAATCTATTTGCTCATCATCTTCGTAATCGAGTACTTGCGTGAGGTGATTAGATTTTGTGCACAGTCGGTCATAGCCTAAACTCATCGCAACACGGTGCATCCAAGTATCAAACTTTACTTGCTCAGACTGCCATGGCGGGGCTTGCTTCCAAATCCTTATAAAGGTTTCTTGCGCTATATCTTAAGCCTCTGAGCGATCGCCCAGCGCGCGCGTAGCCAAGGCTAATAAGCGCGGTAATTTATTCGATATCATTTGCTTGATAGCGAATGAATCGTCTTGTGCGATTAGCGCTAAAAGGGCTACATCACCATCAATCAATGATAGGTTCTTTCATGTTCTGATTTGGCTTTATTGTTTGAGCTAAGCATGGTTTTAAGCTTCATTTGAGAGTTAAATGCTAAAAAGTAAATTTCCCGTCGCTTTCTATTAAAAAATACTTGAAAAAACTTAAGCTACCTCCATATTAACGAAATCGTATTAATCAGTATGGAGATTTAAGTTATGACTACAGATACCACTCAAGAATCAAATCAAGCAGCTAATCAGCCTCCAAATCAACCACAAGAAAAACTAGCTTTTCAGGCCGAAGTAAAGCAGCTTTTACAGCTGATGATTCATTCGCTATACAGTAATAAAGAGATTGTATTGCGCGAGTTGATATCAAACGCGTCTGATGCAGCAGACAAACTGCGTTTTGAAGCATTGGCAAATGGTGCTTTGTACGAAAATGACAGTGAGTTAAAAATCCGCGTGGCGTTTGATAAAGATGCGCGCACAGTTACTATTTCCGATAACGGTATTGGTATGAGCCGCGACGAGGTGATTAGCAATATCGGTACCATTGCGAAATCAGGCACTAAAGAGTTTTTTAGCGCATTAACAGGCGACCAAGCCAAGGATGCGAATTTAATTGGTCAATTTGGTGTGGGCTTTTATTCGGCCTTTATTATTGCGGATAAAGTGACGCTAATAACACGCCGTGCTGGTACGACCGAAGGCGTTAAATGGGAATCTGCCGGTGAAGGCGATTACACATTAGAGACTGCTGAAAAAGCAAGTCGCGGTACAGAAGTGACGTTGCATTTGCGTGAAGCAGAGGATGAGTTTTTAAATGATTGGAAATTAAAAACCATTATTCGTAAATATTCAGACCATATTACTTTGCCAATTTTGATGCAAAAATCAGAATTTAAAGATGGCGAAATGCAACTGTTGGATGAAGATGAAACCGTCAACCGTGCTTCTGCACTATGGGCGCGTAACAAAAATGATATTACTGAAGAAGAATATCAAGAGTTTTACAAACACGTGTCACACGATTTTGAAAATCCACTTAGCTGGAGCCACAGCCGTGTTGAAGGTAAACAAGAGTACATTTCCTTACTTTATGTGCCAACAAAAGCGCCGTTTGATTTGTATGAACGCGAACGTCGTCACGGCATCAAGCTTTATGTAAAACGTGTGTTTATCATGGAGGACGCAGAAAAGCTAATGCCTCAATACTTGCGTTTTGTGCGTGGTGTCATTGATAGTGCTAATCTGCCGTTGAATGTGTCGCGTGAAATTCTGCAAGATAGTAAAGACGTTGATAGTATTAAAGCGGGTTCTGTGAAAAAAGTATTAGGCTTGTTAGAAGATTTAGCTAAAGATAAGCCTGAGGAGTATATAAAATTCTGGAACGAATTTGGTCGTGTACTCAAAGAAGGTCCGGGCGAAGACTTTAGTAATAAAGATAAAATCGCGGGCTTGCTACGTTTTGCCAGTACCCATGCCGACAATGACTCGCAAAATGTAAGTTTTGATGATTACATTGGCAGGATGAAAGAAGGTCAAGAAGTCATTTATTACATTACAGCCGATAGTTTTGCTGCGGCACAACATTCGCCACATTTAGAAATTTTCCGTAAAAAAGGTTTAGAAGTACTGTTAATGAGTGACCGAGTAGATGAGTGGTTGCTAGGTAGCTTGACTGAGTTTGCAGGTAAAAAACTGCAATCTGTAGCCAAAGGTGATTTGGATTTGGGTAAGTTAGAAGACGAATCTGAAAAAGAAGCACAGAAAAAAATTGAAGATGAGGCCAAAGACTTAATCGAAAAAATTAAGGCCAGCTTAGGTGATAGCGTGAAGGAAGTGCGTGTTACACATCGCCTAACCGATTCCCCAGCTTGCTTGGTGGCTGGTGCGCATGATATGTCAGGTAATTTAGAGCGTATATTGAAGGCAGCTGGACAAAACACGCCAGAAAGCAAGCCAGTACTAGAAATTAACCCAAACCATAAATTAGTGCAGCGCTTAAAAACTGAGGCAGATGAAGCTAAATTTAGCGATTTTGCTAATGTGTTGTTCGACCAAGCCTTGCTAGCAGAAGGCGGTCAGCTGCAAGATCCCGCAAGCTTTTTAAAGCGGATGAATAACTTGCTGGTTTAGTTGTTCATAGCGCGATCAATAAGTGAATGGATGCCCACTACTCAAAAGGTTGTGGGCATTTTCTTTTTAAGCTTTAAAAACTGTAATATTTATGACTATAATGAATCAAAATGATCACATTAATTGTTAATCAGCTGCTGGCTCAGTATTTGCTAGCAAAATAATGAAAAGCTATAAAAAAATATCAACAATCAATTACCTGTACAAAATAACGCCGAATAGCAAATTTTTTAAAATCCAATTGCACGTCCTTTGAAAGTTATACGATATGGCCACCACTAAAACTGCTGCAAAATCTGAACCTCAAGTAAAAGTAACCAAACCGCGAGCTGCAACTAAAGTTAAAGTCCAGGCTGAGGATGATGCAACATCTTTAGTACCAACTGCACTAACAACATTAGCGGAGTCACTAGAAAATCATTTAATTTTCTCCTGTTTTAAAACTGCAGTAATCGCTACGCCGCGTGATTGGTATTCAACAGCGGCTTACACGGTGCGTGATCATGTCATTGAACGTTGGGTAAAAACAGCAGAAAATTATTATGCTAAAGATCCTAAGCGTATTTACTATCTTTCACTAGAGTTTTTAATTGGGCGCATGCTGACCAATGCTGCACTAAATGTGGGCATTAAAGATGAGGTGAGTGCAGGCTTAAGTGCATTAGGTCGAAAAATGGAAGAAGCGGTAGAAATGGAGCCAGATGCAGCTTTGGGTAATGGCGGTTTAGGTCGTTTAGCTGCTTGCTTTTTAGATTCGATGGCGACCATGGATATCCCAGCAACCGGTTATGGTATTCGTTATGAGTATGGCATGTTTAAGCAATCGATTGAAAATGGTCAGCAAATTGAAAACCCTGACAACTGGCTACGCTACGGCAATATTTGGGAGTTTCAACGCCCAGAAGCGACATATGATGTAAAGTTTTTTGGCAAAACTGTGCAATTCACTACTGAAAATGGCGTAGAACATCGTTGGGTAGATGCCGAGCATGTGGTGGCGATGGCCTACGATGTGCCAGTGCCTGGTTACGATACGGCAACGGTTAATAACTTACGTTTATGGTCAGCTAAAGCAACGCGCGAGTTTGATTTGCGTAGCTTTAATGAAGGTAATTACGAAAAAGCGGTAGAAGAGCGTAACGATACTGAAAGTATCTCAAAAGTGCTTTACCCTAATGATTCGTCTGCGTCTGGTCGTGAATTACGCTTAAAACAACAATATTTCTTTGTCTCAGCATCTATTCAAGATATCTTGCGTCGCTTTAAATCTGCACATCCGATGAACAAACTTGAGGATTGGAAGCTACTGCCAGAAAAAACCGCCATACAGTTAAATGACACACATCCTTCGATTGGCGTGGCAGAAATGATGTATCAACTCGTTGATAATCATGATTTGAGTTGGGATTTCGCTTGGGGCTTAGTAGTAAAAATCTTTGCTTACACCAACCATACACTCATGCCTGAAGCCTTGGAAACATGGTCAATTGATTTGTTTGGTAAATTATTGCCGCGCCATTTAGAAATTATTTATGAGATTAATCAACAATTTTTATCCATGGTTAATCACCAGTTCCCAGGCGATACTGATTTACTAAGACGCGTGTCAATTATTGACGAAACGCATGGTCGCCGTTTACGCATGGCGCATTTGGCAGTGGTCGGAAGTCACACAGTAAACGGTGTTGCGGCTTTGCATAGCGAGTTATTAAAAACTACTTTGTTCGCAGATTTTGATCGTATTTACCCAGGAAAAATTATCAACGTGACCAATGGCATTACTCCACGTCGCTGGTTAAATCAAGCTAATCCTGAACTCACTCAATTGATTGCTACGGCAATTGGTGATGGTTTTAAAAAGGATTTAACAGAGTTAACCAAACTAACGCCATTAGCCGACGATGCTGATTTCCGTAAAGCATTCCGCGCTGTTAAACGTACTAAAAAAGCACAGCTTGCGGCAAAAATTGAAAAGCTTACAGGTGTGAAAATCAATAATGAAAGCTTATTTGATGTGCAAATTAAGCGTATTCACGAATATAAACGTCAATTACTGAATGTATTGCATGTTATTACCCTTTACAACCGTGTCCGCAAAGGCTGTCAAAGTATCACGCCGCGCACTGTAATTTTTGGCGGTAAAGCAGCACCTGGTTATTGGATGGCAAAGCAAATTATTCGCTTAATCAATGATGTAGCTAGTATCGTGAATAATGATCCTGCCGTGGGCGACAAACTAAAAGTAATCTATTATCCTAACTATGAAGTGTCTGCCGCAGAGATTTTATTTCCAGGTAGTGATTTGTCAGAACAAATTTCTACTGCAGGAACAGAAGCAAGCGGCACTGGTAACATGAAAATGGCACTTAACGGCGCACTGACTATCGGTACATTAGATGGTGCTAACGTGGAGATTATGGAGGAAGTAGGCATTGATAATATCTTCATTTTTGGTCTAACTACGCCAGAAGTAGCTAGCACTAAAGCCAATGGCTATAACCCTTGGGATTACTACCATGGAAACGCGGAGCTAAAAGAAGTGTTGGATATGATTGCAGGAGGATTCTTCTCAGTAGAAGAGCCAGCGCGCTATCAAGCTATTTATGACACCCTATTGCATAAAGGTGACAACTATCTATTACTAGCAGATTATGCTAGTTACATTGCAAAACAGGATGAAGTGGGCGCTGTCTACCATGATATAGAAGAGTGGACTCGTCGTGCCATACTCAATGTTGCACGTATGGCTAAATTTTCAAGCGATAGAACTATCGGTGAATACGCTAAAAATATTTGGCATGTAGCCTCAATAAAGCGCTAAGGTTATACATAAGGCTTTATATAGATTTATACATCGTGACACAGTAAACCCAATCATCGCCAAAGGCGTTATGATTGGGTTTACTGCTTTATAAAGCAACGAACATTAGTGGCTGTGAAAAGTTATTACGATAATATAACAAAAAAATAATTAAACAATTAAGGGTCATCATGAAAAAATCAATCACTACACTCACGCTGACTTTAACGCTATTCTCTATGCAGGCCAGTGCATTAAGCGTAGATGATTTAACTAATAAAGAAGCGAGTGGTGGCTTAAAGGATGCTTTAATTCAATGTGCAGGTAAGGCCGTTAGTAAATTGGGATCTGTAGACGGGTTTTTTAAAAGCAAAGATGTCAAAATCCCATTGCCAGAAACTATGAAAAAAGCTGAAAAAGCCATGCGTATGTTTGGTATGGGGAAGCAAGCTGATGAATTAGTACTTAAAATGAATCGAGCAGCTGAAGCAGCTGCACCAGAAGCCCAAGCTTTATTAGTTAACTCAATAAAACAAATGAGGCTCACCGATGCTATAGCAATTCTGACCGGTGGAAATGATGCAGCAACACAATATTTTAAAAAAACCACATCGGGTCCAATGGCAGAAAAGTTCTTACCGATCGTGACAAAGGCTACTGAAAATGTGCAATTAGCACAGCAATATAATAAATTTGCAGAAATGGGCAGCAAGTATGGCCTAGTTAAAAAGGAAAATGCAAATCTAGAGCAGTATGTCACTCAAAAAGCACTAGATGGTGTGTATGTCATGATGGGCCAAGAGGAAGCGGCCATTCGCATAGACCCAGTTAGTCAAGCAAGTGGCTTGATTAAAAAGGTATTTGGTGCGTTGGGTAAGTAAGCTAATCCTTTTTTTAAAACGCCTAGCAAACTTAATCAGCAAATTCCTTAATAAAAACTACCAATACAGCTTGCGTCAGTGAGCATACTTTGCTATAGTTTCATCTCTCGACGCAACACAAATTTGGTAGCGTCGAATCGGACGCGGGATGGAGCAGTCTGGCAGCTCGTCGGGCTCATAACCCGAAGGTCACAGGTTCAAATCCTGTTCCCGCAACCAAAAGTTTTAAGTTGTAAAGTCCGAATTTATAGTGATTCGGACGTAATTGTTTAGATAGTAAAAATTATTCTAAATAAACGATTGACCAGCACTAAAAGCTCTGTATAATGCGCTCCTCTTCGTTGTTACGACAACGCAAGACTTTTCAAAAAGAGCGATGCTCATATGAATGGTGTCTTGAGAAACAAAGCTCTTTAACAAATTGAACAACTGATAAGTGTG
>JACMMS010000101.1 GCA_014378915.1 Methylophilaceae bacterium | reverse complement strand
GCTTAGCAGAAGGAAAAACATACTGCCAAGCCCAAGCATATTGAGCATTAGGATATTTTTTTTATTAAAAGCATTTGGCATAAACACACTGCCATAACCAACTGCTAAATCTTGTTCATGCAAATCTTTAACTCCAGCCACATCAGCGCGCAAGGGTTCCATTAAGCTTTGCGACAGCATGGTCATTCTATCTTTAAACCCCTTACCATCGCGAATTAAAATCTCTTTATGGCTAAAATCAATATTTTTCACGCGCAAACGCAATGCCTCTAAAATCCGCATGCCTGTGCCATACAACAAACTGGCAACAAGCCAATGCGTGTTGCAAACGCCCAAGAATTTTTTGTACGTCTTCGCGCGTGAACACTACGGGTAACCGCTTAAGTGTTTTAGCACTTTCTACTTTATCTAGCCATGGTAGCTCAGTGCCCAACACCTCTTATACAAAAATAATAAAGCACTTTTTTACCTGATTTTGTGAACTAGCAGAAACTTACCTACCACCGTTAAATGTGTTAAAAATGCCTCAACTTGAGTAGCTCCCGACTCGCTTGGGTGCTGCTTGTGAAAGTGTAAAATATAGCGTTTAATCCAATCTAAATAAGCCTGCTCAGTACGAATGCAGTAGCATTTAACGCGAATTTTTCCAGGAACAAGATCTAATAATTTAGGTGGAGGTAAATTTGATTATTCTAGACTCATATTTAGGATGCACTAAAATAAGTTAACCTATTGATACTACTACATAAAATAACTTTTAATCAATCACTACATCACTACTTGAGGGTTTATAAAGTATCAATTAGGATGTTTACTTTATGTTAGGTAACAAAATAAGTTTGCCTCCGATTCTTACAAAAAATCCAACAGATTTTTACTTCACTCTTTATCGCAGTCTTAATTTTTGCATTAATTAATGTTACAAAACGACAAATGGAATGCTCTAATATATGTAAAACGAAAGCCTTTTATTCTTCTAGCTACACTCCAAGCTCCCCTAAAATGGAACGCAACGATAGCTCCAATGTTTAACCGAAGATGAAAGCAAAGAAGATTTACCTAAAGGTGTAGTGGTCCATTAAAAAAATGAATAAAATGTCTCCTTTACCTACCCATCATTCAAGCGGGGCTGGCTTGCACCAGCCCCCTCTAAATTCAAACGTTAGGTGTTCATAAACCCATGTGGTCATACGTTCTTAAAATCGTTATATCTGCTGTCGTTTTGGTAGCAGTTTCTGAGCTTGCCAAACGTAGTTCTTTTTGGGGTGCTGCGTTAGCTTCTGTGCCGCTTACTTCACTCTTAGCTTTTATCTGGCTCTACATTGATACATCAGATATACAGCGGGTTTCAGCTTTATCGCAGAGCATTTTTTGGCTAGTCTTGCCATCCCTGGTTTTATTCATTATGTTGCCTTTGTTGCTTCGCGAATGCATTAGCTTTTGGTTAAGTCTAACTATTTCTTGCTTAGCCACCGCTACAGCATATTTTGGCATGGTTAAATTGCTTGGGGTGCTCGGTGTTCGCATCTAGCCCTTCACACCTAACCCAGCATTCAAGCGGGACGGCTAACGAGCCCCTTAATTCAAACGTTAGGATTTGCTTCAAAACCATGGCGGTAGCAGCTGCTCTGGTATTGGTTCGTAGGGCATTGTTTTTAGTTTTATTTTGGCGATTAGGGTTAGTTCGGTTTTAAGCTTATTCGATTTCAGGTTTTGTTAGGCTAATCACTTGAATGTCAGCTTAGTTAGTAAGTTTGCTATCTGCTGGTCGTTTGGTGATTTTTAGGTTATCGTTTCAGTTATATTCGGTTTTGTAGTAGGTTGTTATGTTACCGTGTCGGCCGCTATATAAATTGCTACTTAATTTCTTTCCGCTCCATTATTTTCCCCATCTGAAATCAGGTAAGTTTATTCTATGGTGTTACCTAATTTGGTACTTAGTCACTCTTAACTATTACTTTGATCCATTGCCTAACATATGGCTTAACTCCTTGGGTATTACTGCTATTATTGGGTTTGGTCTACTGCTAAGTGTTGGTAGCGCTGGTTCAAAATTATCGAATCCTTAGCAAACGTTTAGACTTTTTCTTATCCCGTTTTGTGTTTCAGTTTCTCTTCACTGATTATAGGGCATGGGTTCACATTAATTGCGCAACCGTCTTTAAATCAATTCGCAATCTCAGTTGGTAGCTGTATGTCTTTCGTCTTTTTTGTCTTTGTATTAAAATTTTTTAACCGTGATAAAAAAGTCATAATTTAAGTGGAATGTCCAACGGCGCTCACTAATTTAAACGTTAAATTTTATATTTAAGGAGCAGTGATGAAAACTCCAGTCAATCGTCAAACTGTTGATTTATCCAGTTATCCAGATTTAGTGGTCATTTATTTAGGCATGAAATTGAGAACATTTGCCGGCATTAAGATGTTGATTGGCTTAGGGCCTCAAATTGATAAGTCCGCAGCTAATATGCCAGAGGGTCTTTTACATTACGAAAATAGTATCATCTTTAGCTTTTTTCCATTGCATGTGGGTATGCGATGGTATTGGCGAGATTTTGAATCTATGGAGGCTTGGAGTAGATCGGAGCCGCATCGTCAATGGTGGCAACGTTTTATGAAGAGCTCAGGTGGTACAGGTTTTTGGCACGAAACTTATTTTATGCGTGGTGGAATGGAGGCAATTTACGATGATTTAACCTCACCGCTAGGATTTAAAGCATTTGCGCCAATCAAGCAAGCTAAGGGCTCAATGTTTTCGGCGAGATCTAGGATTGGTGAGGTTGGTGAAACTCCAGCCCAGCCTTCTGGGACTGGTGAAAATGAAATATATTAGCTAAGACCTTAATCTATGATTAGAGAATAGTCCGCTAGTTAAAACCTAGGGTGTTGGCTAAAGTAAAGTCACTAAACTATTAGTGAGCTACCAGAATAACCTGTAACAGCATGTTGACCATTAGCGCCATATATCATTCTGGCTGAGTGGTTTCCTTGTAAGTCATTGAGAGTTTCGCGATTGCGATTAAAGTGACGGTTAATAAGCACACCATTCACACGATTGAGCTCTTTAGCCAAGGTTAATAAGCGTTGAAAGTTAATCCAAGTATTTTTATCTTGTAGATTATTGTCAGATTGAATAAAAGCTTCCATACCCACTTCACTTGGTGCATAGCCTTTAGCTTGTAGCGCTCTATAACGGGCTTGTGACGCGGCATTAATTTTTTGTAAAAGCTGCGTTTTTTCATCCATCAGCATTTCAATAGCAATTATATCATTGCTCACCAATATTTTTTGCTCGTGTTCTAATACCTCAATTAATGCTTGCATAAGTTTAGATTCCGGCTGAAATGTGATGGTCATCGACTAATCCTTTTTAATCATTTTTTTACGTATTAACGGTTGACTAAATACTGCCTATGCCTGCTAAATTTTATTTGCGGCGACTAAATCTTTTACTGTGCTAATTAAACCACCTGCCACTTTGCTTGCATTAATTTTAAAAGAGCCATTGCTAATAGCGGCTTTAATTGATTCTACTTTATCTGCATCAAATACGTTGTCTGACGCCATTGTGGCCTCCAGTGATTGTAATTGGCTAGACATGGGTGATAGGGTAACATTGCCTGCTTTTCTTCCAGTTGTGGTGCTGGTTGGCTCTGCGGTTTTACGATTACTTTT
This sequence comes from Methylophilaceae bacterium, assembly GCA_014378915.1. GTDB lineage: Bacteria > Pseudomonadota > Gammaproteobacteria > Burkholderiales > Methylophilaceae > JACMMS01. The sequence continues at coordinate 17,978 of JACMMS010000101.1, read as the reverse complement.
ATCTATTTTATCAGTGATCGTACTGGCTACTTTAGGTAATTTATCATCTATTTTCATGGTAATCCTCGCATAAATTTGTAAGTTAAATTAAGCAAATTGCATTTTTATGTTAATTATATCGGCATCATTTTCATAAACTTTAATGAACGATGTATTCAATTCATCAAACTGGCTTTTATGACTTTTTGATAGCCCGCTAGCTAATAGATTGTAGCGTTTGTAATAATACTAAAACAATGTTTTTGAACAACGCCTGTTTAGGCATGTTCAATGAATTGTATAGATAACTAACACTAATAACCTACGCTTACTACACCATCTTGGCGCGCAATACCACTGATTACTTGCCCGCTGGCTACTTTTACTTGTACTACTTGGCCTTCGCTGGCTTTTGTTAGTGCTTGACCTTCTGCTGTTATATCAAAACCTGCGCCAGTTGATACCAAAGTCACGGTTTGCCCTTGTTGTAGAACGCTAGGTTGCCTAATCATTTCTTGTCTTAACACGGTGCCAGGGCTCATTGAAATGCTGATACTACGCCCTATTAGTTGTGATGCATCAGTAAATATGCCTGATGGTAATTGCGCAAGATCACCATTTTCAAAAACCAAATCTTCATTAGTGACTAAGTGGCCTTGCGCTAAGGGTAATGCTGCAACCAAATAACGTGCTTTAACACTAATATTAGCTTGCACATATAGCATCCACGTGGGTTGCATGTTGCAGCGTACGCCCACACTTGTTTTACCCCATACGCGGCTACCTTGCGGCATAAATACTTCTATTGCAGGGCAATTAGCAAGCCTTAAATTATTATCTATACGCCCCACTGTCACGCTAACCACACCAGGCATGCCTTGGCTTTGTGTGATTAAAAACTCACGTACTTTAGTTTTTATAACGTCTAAATCTTGTATATCTTTATAGTTGTTTTCTTTATAGCTACTTTCTTTAAGGCTGAGTTTTATAGTCTCAGATTTGTTGGCATTATTTACATTATTATAAGCCGCAGGTTCCGACCAAGCATTTATGCTTAATGCCATATTAAGCGTGACTAAAAAGAATAGCGCGGCTAGCGAGAAGCAAGTAAACGCTAACGCCCGCTTAATTAAGTTAAAAGGTCTTGGTGCATTTTTAGTCAATGCGTATTGTGCAAATGCATTCCGGTTCGCGTTCATTTGATAACTCTACCCATTAATAAGAATTAGAATTATTTTATGCATGTTGCACTTCATCAAAACGAAAATAAGCAGTGTATTCGTATGGCTAATCCAAAGATTGGACTTGCAATCTCAGCCATACAATTACCAACAGCCTAATTAACGGCAGCATAAACAGCAACTTTAGGTGGCATCCAAAAAAGGAGTTAGGAAATGGACAGACTAGACAATGCTTTAAATTTTCATCAAACCGCACTTCGCTTGCGTAGCCAGCGCCAAGAGTTGCTATCAGCCAATATTGCAAACGCTGATACACCCAATTTTAAAGCACGAGATATCGATTTTAATACCTCAATGAGAAAGGCTTTATCAGGGCTTGCTGGTAGTTCAATGCAAATTAATGCCTTTCAAACGAGTAAAACCAATGAAGCACACTTTGAGTTAAGTAAAAACAGTATGCAGCCTACGAACTTATTTGGTGATAAAACTTATCGAGTTCCTATGCAAGATAGTGCAGACGGCAATACGGTGGATATGGATGTAGAGCGTAATCAATTTGCCGACAATGCTATTCGCTATGAGGCAAGTTTGGTAATGATTAACAGCGAACTTAAACGGGTACTTTCTGCGGTACAAGGACAATAGTTAACAGCGAAGTAACTAAGATTGCAGATTTAGCAAACTTATCGAAATTATATAAATTGTTAGGAAAACATCATGTCATTATTTAACATATTTAATATTTCTGGCTCTGCCATGAGCGCGCAATCGCAGAGACTTAACGCGGTAGCCAGTAATTTAGCCAATGCGGATAGCGTCACCAGCAGCACAGGGCAACCGTATCGATCAAAACAAGTGGTGTTTAGCGCAATACCAATTGACGGCACAGATGCGAGCGGAGTACGTGTACAAAAGGTAGTTGAAGATACCAGTGCGCCAAAAATGGTCTACGACCCAAAACACCCATTAGCAGATGACAAAGGTTATGTTGCCATGCCAAACGTCAATGTATCTGAGGAAATGGTGAATATGATTTCTGCCTCGCGCTCTTATCAAAATAACGTAGAAACCATGAATACCGCTAAAGCTATGCTAATGAAAACACTCACTATTGGTCAGCAATAGCTGACCTAATATAAAGTTCAGCAATAAAGTCTAACAATCAGCGAATAAATTCCCTACATATTAGCGAGAATCATCATGACAACCGTACAAAACAATCCAGCCTCACAAGCCTTACTTGATAGTGTGAATGGCATTAAAGCTAAAACCACTAGCACTGTAGATAGCGTTCAAGATCGGTTTATGACTTTGCTGGTGACGCAAATGAAAAATCAAGACCCACTTAACCCATTAGATAACGCTCAAGTCACCAGCCAGATGGCACAACTTTCTACAGTAACAGGTATTGATAAACTTAACGCTACAGTACAAACGCTCATAGACAATACGCAACAAAGCCAATCTTATCAAGCAACTAGCATGATTGGGCACTTGGTGCTTAGCACAGGAAGTAATATTGAGCTATCAAAAAGCCAAGGCATGTATGGTATTGATTTAGCAAGCAAAGCAGACAATGTGACGGTGACGGTACGGGATGCCAATGGCAAATCAGTTTCTGAATTAGCCTTAGGTGCACAACCCACTGGCCAATCACAATTGCAATGGGATGGTGCTAATAGTAGTGGTGCAACATTACCAGATGGAAAATATACATTTGAAGTAAAAGCCACGCTAGGCGGTCAACCAGTGACTTCAACTACCCTTAACTATGCAGCAGTGCAAAGCGTGACAAATTCCAGCGCTGGCATCAAGCTCAATTTAAGTAATACTACAAGTATAAGCAACAGTGATGTCAAACAAATTTTTTAAATTTTCAATTAAATATCAGTTCAATCAACTTAATGATCACCACACAGAATTTAGGAGAACACCATGAGTTTTCAACAAGGCCTTAGCGGATTAAATGCAGCATCTAAAAATCTTGAAGTCATTGGGAACAACGTATCTAACTCTAACACCGTTGGCTTTAAAAGCTCTCGTGCAGAGTTTGCAGATGTTTATGCCAATTCTTTAACAGGTAGCGGCTCATCACAAATTGGTATTGGTACTAAAATTTCTACTGTGCAACAGCAATTTACACAAGGTAATGTGACTAGTACTAATAACCCATTAGATATTGCAATAAATGGCGGCGGTTATTATCGTATGAGTAATAACGGCTCTATTACCTATTCACGTAATGGACAGTTTCAAATGGATAAACTTGGCTATATTGTCGATTCTAATAACAAACGTTTGACTGGCTATGGTGTTACATCAGCGGGGGCTCTAGATAAGGGCGCACCATCAGAACTAAATATTAGTACTGCTGATTTAGTACCAAAAGTATCAACCAGTGTTACTGGATTATTCAATTTAGACTCACGTAGCCCAGTAAAAAGTTTAGCTGCTTTTAATGCAACAGACCCAACTACTTATACAAGCTCTTCGGCAGTTTCTGTATTTGATAGCTTAGGTAACTCACATACGGTACAGAGTTTTTTCGTTAAAACAGCCCCTGGTACGTGGGATATGCTCACTACAGCGGATGGCGCAACAACTAATTACACACCACCAGCTACACCCGTAGCTACCGCGCAAATGGTATTTAGTGGTACTGGTACAACCCCAACTATTACGCCAGCTTCGCCTAGCATTACCTTCCCCGTGACAACCGGTGCAACCTCAGTGACTATAGCGCTTGATTATAGAAAAAGTACGCAATTTGGCTCATCTTTTAGTGTGAACAGCATGTCACAAGACGGCTATACTTCAGGCCGGCTTTCTGGATTTAATACAGGTTCAGATGGTGTGATTACTGGTCGTTACACTAATGGGCAATCTGCGGTATTAGGTCAAGTGGTACTTGCTAACTTTGTTAACCCAAACGGCTTGCAGTCACTTGGCAATAACTCTTGGGCAGAAAGCTCGACTTCAGGCGCGCCACTAGTTGGCGTACCAGATTCAGGCAGCATGGGTGTATTGCAATCTTCTGCGGTAGAAGATTCCAATGTAGACCTCACCGCAGAGCTCGTGAATATGATTACCGCACAGCGCGTTTACCAAGCCAATGCGCAAACCATTAAAACACAAGATCAAGTATTACAAACATTAGTGAATCTTCGCTAATTTAATACACAATCGTTTTAAAGTTATTTTGTAATTTTGCTCGATTAAGGAAAGCATATTATGGATCGCATGATTTATACCGCCATGACTGGCTTAAAGCATATTCTTGAACAGCAAGCGACAAACTCACATAACTTAGCGAACGTAAGCTCAGGTGGTTTTAGAGCACAAATCGATAGCTTTCGCGCGGTGCCTATTCAAGGTGAAGGCTTGCCAACGCGGACTTTTGTAGTCGATGCAACGGTTGGCACAGACTTTACGCCAGGCTCTATTCAAACCACCAATCGTAATTTAGATGTTGCTATTCCTGATACTGGCTGGTTTGCCGTTAGCAGACCCGATGGTTCTGAAGCCTATACGCGGAGTGGCTCATTTAAAATTAATGAAAATGGTATTTTACAAACCGCCAATGGTTTAAGCGTCATGGGTGATGGTGGTCCAATTAGCGTACCGCCGGATGTGAGTGTGAGTATTGGTAAAGATGGCACTATTTCATCTACCTCTACCAATACCCTACCCGGCCCCGCCACTATCATTGGCAGACTAAAATTGGTTAATCCACCAGAGTCATCTTTAGTTCGTGGTGATGATGGCTTATTTAGCACTAACGATGGTAGTAATGTTGCGGCTGATAGCAATGTTGCCGTTGTCAGCGGCGCACTAGAAGGCAGTAATGTCAACGTAGTAGATTCTATGGTGAATATGATTAATTTGGCTCGCCAATTTGATGTGCAAATGAAGTTATTACAGAACGCAGAGAATAACGCTAATAAAGCAGGTCAGCTTCTAAGCTTGACTTAATCAGCTTCGGTTTACTATTTAGTTATTGAATAAAAAGTATGTAATTTCGAAAGGAATGAGCAATGATAAGGTCTTTATGGATTTCTAAAACTGGGCTTGATGCACAGCAAACGCAAATGGACGTGATTGCTAATAACTTAGCAAACGTCAGCACCAATGGCTTTAAACGCTCTCATGCCGTATTTGAAGATTTAATTTACCAAAATATACGCCAGCCAGGTGCACAATCATCACAACAAACACAGCTACCTTCTGGCTTACAATTAGGTACTGGTGTGCGCCCTGTGGCAACCGAGCGTATTTTTACGCAAGGTAACTTGCAACAAACAAGTAACGATAAAGATGTGGCTATTCAAGGAAATGGTTTTTTTCAAATATTATTGCCTGATGGCACCACGGCATATACACGCGATGGCTCTTTTCAAACAGATAGCCAAGGTCAGCTAGTTACGTCAAGTGGCTTTCCTGTGCAACCTGCTATTACGATTCCGGGAAATGCACAAAGCCTTTCAATTGGTCGCGATGGCACTGTGAGCATTACTCTACCAAACTCATCACAAACCACGCAGGTAGGAGCCTTACAATTGGCTACTTTTATTAATCCAGCTGGATTAATGTCAAAAGGTGAAAATTTATATGTAGAAACATCTGCTTCTGGTAATCCAAACACCAATACACCAGGTACCAATGGCGCAGGTTTGCTATCGCAAGGTTATGTGGAGACTTCTAACGTGAACGTGGTTGAGGAGCTAGTCAACATGATACAAACTCAACGGGCTTACGAGATTAATAGCAAGGCTATTACTACTTCTGACCAGATGTTGCAAAAATTGGCTCAGCTGTAATTTTATTTTGCAAATTAACCTCTAGAAATTCATTTAATCAAAATGCATAAATAAGAATTGAAGGATTGCACTTTTATGCGCAAATATCTAAAAAAATTAGTTAGCTTTAAATCTAAATTGGCTAACATTTATATGTGGTTTGGTTGCGTCATTGCTGGAAGTTTTTTACTGAACGCCTGCTCAATTAGCCCCAATAGCATCATTACTAAACCCAATACTGCCAAACCAGAAGCAGCACAAATGCAACCTGCCAAGAATGGTAGCATTTTTGTAGCTTCGGCTTACAGACCCATGTTTGAAGATAGGCGCCCACGTTTTGTCGGCGATATTTTGACGATTAATATTGTTGAAAACACCACTGCTGCAAAAACGGGTGCTAACAAAACTAGTAAAGCTGGCAGTGTTAAAAGCAGTATCACTTCGTTTTTTGGCAGTCCTGTACCACGTGCTGCATTTGAAACAGCTTCTGATAGCAGCTTTGATGATAAAGCCAATTCAGATGCGAGCAATAAGTTTAATGGCACTGTAGGTGTAACTGTTGTTGAGGTGCTAGCCAACGGTAACTTAGTGGTGAGTGGAGAAAAACAAATTGCTTTTGATAAAGGCACTGAGTTTGTTAGATTCTCTGGTGTGGTTAACCCAGATAGTGTTACCCAAGGTAACGTTGTACCTTCTAATCGCGTAGCGGATGCACGTATTGAATATCGCAGTAATACGCAAATTGATACTGCACAAATTGTTTCGATTTTAAGTCGGTTTTTTTTTAGTTTTATCCCATTATGAAACAGCACAACCTCATCAAAACCTCACTACTTAACATAGCCTTATGTGCCTATGTAGTATTAGCGGTATTAGCTTCAACAGTCCATGCTGAAAGACTTAAAGACCTTGCAAATATACAAGGTGTAAGAACAAACCAGCTGATTGGTTATGGCTTGGTGGTTGGCTTAGATGGCACTGGTGATCAAACAACGCAAACCCCATTTACCGTAAAAAGTATTTTAAGTATGTTGCAACAAATGGGCGTTAGCCTACCCGAAGGCAGCAGCTTACAACTTAAAAATGTGGCGGCCGTCATTGTAACGGCCGCACTGCCGCCTTACGCTCAGCCAGGTCAAACTTTAGATATCACAGTATCATCAATGGGTAATGCAAAAAGCTTGCGTGGTGGCACTTTACTCATGACGCCACTCAAAGGTAACGATGGACAAATTTATGCAATGGCGCAAGGCAATATGCTGGTAGGTGGCGTTGGAGCAGCGGCTAGCGGCAGTCAAACACAAATCAACCATCTCAGTGTAGGTCGCATTTCAGCAGGTGCTACGGTAGAACGTGCAGTTGCCATGGCACCCAATACCAAAAGTATTAATTTAGAACTTAAAGAGTTTGATTTCACTACTGCAAGTATTGTTGTAGATGCCATTAATCGTAAATTTGGCCAAAATACCGCCATTGCTTTAGATGGCAGAGTGATACAAGTGTCTGCACCAGACAATAGTAATCGTGTGGCTTTTTTATCAACTTTAGAAAAAATTGATGTCACTCCAGGTCAAAATTCAGCCAAAATTATTTTAAATGCACGCACAGGTTCTGTGGTGATGAATCAAGCGGTTACTTTAGAAAATTGTGCAGTTTCGCATGGCAACCTATCTGTAATTATTAATACAATACCTATCATTAGTCAGCCTGTAGCGCCATTTTCTAATAGCGGACAAACCGTTGTGGCAGCGCGATCACAAATTGAAATTAATAAAGAGCCAGGTAAAGTGTTAATGGTCAATAAAGGTGCGTCATTGGCTGAAGTCATTAAAGGCCTTAATGCAATAGGCGCAACACCACAAGATTTGCTCGCTATCTTGCAAGCGATGAAAGCAGCTGGCTCATTACACGCTGATTTAGAAATTATTTAGTGCACACTCGCCAAACTTATCATGATTAACGCTGCTGATCTTTCTGGAAAATTAGCCATTGATGCCAATGGTTTATCTAATTTAAAAACAGCTGCTCGTGATAATTCACCAGAGGCAATTAAAGCGGTGGCGAAGCAATTCGAAGGCATTTTCATGAATATGATGCTAAAAAGTATGCGTGATGCTTCACCGCAAGATGGTGAGTTTGATAGCGAACAAACCCGCTCTTTCACTGCTATGTTAGATCAACAACTAGCACAAAATTTGTCAGCAAAAGGGTTAGGTTTGGCAGAGGTATTGGCCAAGCAATTGAGTGGTCAAACGGCTGCACCAGCCGTTGATACCACTTCGGGGAAGCCTGCATCTAGCAATGTCAGTAATCAAACAGTTAGTAGTCCCTCAAGCGGCATTCCTGCTAGCGCAACCAACCCATTAACTGGCGCATTACAAAGCACTTTACCTACTCAACAAACACAAAAAACAACTAGCGACCATGTCATAAAGTTTCAAGAGAAAATGCTGGAACATGCTGATAACGCAAGCCGCACTTCTGGCATACCCAGTCATTTTATGCTGGGGCAAGCTGCGCTAGAAAGTGGTTGGGGTAGCCGCGAAATCAAAGCGGCGGATGGTACAAATAGTCACAATTTATTTGGTATTAAGGCGACATCTAGCTGGAAAGGCAAAGTAGCGGAATCAGTTACCACAGAGTATGTAAATGGCGTTAAACAAAAGCGTATCGAAAAATTTCGTGCTTATGATTCGTATACGGAATCATTTCAAGACTTTGCCAATATGATGAAATCTAACCCTCGCTATAACAATGTGATTAACAATTTAGATAATCCTGATGCTTACGCTAAAGCCTTACAACATTCAGGTTATGCAACAGATCCGAATTATGCGGCTAAGTTAAGTGCGGTAATTAAACGCGTTAATAGTGGCTAAGAAATAAATATTAAAGTTTATAAAAAAACAGTCGTCATTAACTTATTAAGATAAAAGTGATTTGTTATGTCATCTAGCATACTTAGCATAGGTCAAAGTGCACTCAATGCAGCTCAAATTGGGTTAGATACTACTGGCCACAATATCGCCAATGCTAAAACGCCTGGCTATTCGCGCCAAGTAGTAGTGCAACAGGCCGCAGCTGCACAAAATTATGGCTTTGGTTACTTAGGTCAGGGCACTAGTGTGGCTGCAGTTAATCGCGTGTACAACGAAATATCAGCCAAACAACTTATTAATAGTCAATCAACTAGTAGCCAACTGACTACTTACAGCACGCAAATGAATCAGATAGATGACATGTTATCTGACCCTACTGCTGGGCTATCTCCCGCTATGCAAGACTTTTTTTCTAGTATGCAAGCGCTATCTACCAATCCATCAGATACTGCCTCAAAACAATCGGTACTGTCTAATGCACAATCATTAGCCTCTCGTTTTCATAGTTTAGATAGTAGATTAGGTGAAATAAGAGAAAGCATCAATTCGCAATTAACAAGTAGCGTTAGTTTAGTGAATAGTTATGCCCAGCATATTGCCAAACTGAATGACAGCATTATTATTGGGCAAAGCTTAAATGGGAATCCTCCCAATGATTTAATGGATCAACGTGATCAAATAGTAGCCGAGTTGAGTAAGCAAATAAAAACGACCATCGTTAAGCAAGATGGTACTAATTACAACGTATTTATCGGCAATGGGTTACCACTGGTCGTCTCAAATAATAGCTACAGCATAACAACGCTTAACTCACCCACCGATAGTGGACGTTTAGAAATAGGCTATGTAAATAGTGGAAAAGTCAGCATGTTAGGCGTTGATAGCTTGCCAGGGGGCAATATTGGTGGATTAGTACAATTTCGTAGCGAATCTTTAGATAACATTCAAAACCAACTTGGGCAAATTGCCATTGCCTTTGCAGATTCCTTTAATCAACAACATCGCCAAGCCTTAGATAGCACTGGCAGCCCTGGTGGTAACTTTTTCACTATTCCAGCACCAGAAACAACACCTAATGTTAATAATATTGGCAATGCAGTTGTGAGTGCTAGCATGACAGATGTCAGTGCGCTAACTGCTAGCAATTACCGATTACAATACGATGGCAGCCAATATATCGTTACACGTTTAACTGATGGGGTCGCACAGAGTTTTTCTAGCCTGCCACAAAAGGTAGATGGCTTACAGTTTTCACTTACATCTGGCAGCATGACCAATGGTGATAACTTTTTAATTCGCCCTACTTTTAACGGTGCTACAGGCATTACGGTTGGTATTACTAATACATCAAAATTAGCTTTAGGCGCTCCAGCAGTATCTGCAGCAAAAAGTTCTACCAATACTGGAACAGGCACCGTTAGCACAGCTATAGCAGAAAGCGGATACACAGCAGCTGGTTTACCTTCAGCTATCACCTTTAGTTTTAGTGGCGGTAATTTAACCAGCAGCCCTGCTACAAACCCTGTTACCGTAACGGTTGGTAGCACACAAACCACTTACCCAGCTGGCACACCTGTACCCTATACAAATGGTGCAAAAATAACGGTTGCTGGTGTCAGCTTTACAGTGAGCGGCACGCCTAGCAATGGCGATCAATTTAGCGTAAACGCAAATTCTGGCACCGCCCCAGGCAATAACAGCAACGCTTTATTACTAAATGCGCTAAGAACGAAACCTACTATGAATGGCGCTAGTACTAGCTACGAAGGTGCATTTAGTCAGTTAATAAGTGGTGTCGGCAACAAAACACATGAGTTATCGGTGACATCGGCAGCTGAAGAACAAACACTAACGAGCGCAACCGAACAACAGCAATCAGAATCTGGTGTCAATTTAGATGAGGAAGCCACTAATTTGTTGCGCTACCAACAAGCTTATCAGGCGGCTGGGAAAATGATGCAAATTGCAACCCAACTGTTTGATGTGTTGCTAAGTTTGGGTCGTTAACAATTAACTGGCTAAGTTAAAAAGAGGTTTAAAAATGCGTATTAGCACCAACACAATGTATCAATCTGGTATTAGCAAAATTAGCGACATGCAAGCTAGCCAAGTAAAATTACAAACTCAAATCTCCACTGGTAAGCGCATTCAAAGCCCATCGGATGACCCTATTGCATCTGCACGCGCACTCAATACACAACAAGCACAAAATATTAATAGTCAATTTGCATCTAATCGTGTTGAAACTAAAAGCCAACTCACTGCGCAAGAAAGTACTTTATCTAATATTACAGAACTCATTGTGAATACCCAAGCTAACTTAGTCGCTGCGGGTAACCAAGCTTATTCAGATACTGAACGCGGCTATATGGCGGATGACTTAAACAATGCTATTGATCAGCTTTTAAGCTATGCCAACACGCGAGACGCTGATGGTAATTATATGTTTTCTGGCAATCAAACCGCCACGCAAGCCTTCACAAAAACTGCAACGGGTGCCACCTATCAAGGCGATAGTGGGCAACGTTTAGTGCAAGTAGCATCTGACCGACAACTGGCTATCAATACCAGCGGCGACAATGTATTTCAAGGGGGTGGGAATGATATATTTACTACCCTCACAAGCTTGGTTACCTTATTAAAAACGCCTGTCACCAACACTGCAACACGAACAGCACTTACAGCTGGCCTTACCACACTCACTGGTAATTTAAAGTCTAGCTTAGATAATGTACTTAATATTCGTGCCGATGCAGGTAGTAAACTCAATGAATTAGATGCACTTGATAAGGCGGGCGATGACCGCGCTTTACAATACGCAAAAAATTTAGCTGACTTACAAGATTTAGATTACGCAAAAGCCGTCTCAGATATATCTCAACAAAAAATTATTTTAGAAGCCGCACAACAAACCTTTGTAAAAACTACAGGATTAACTTTATTTAATTACATCAATTAATACTCAATAAACTACCGCATAAAGTTTACAAGCTTTGTTTGTAAGCCTCTTTTTTATATCCGTTTTATAGACCATTGCCCTTTGCATAAGCCATAATAGATTGCCTATTTACAAAGGCTCTAGACGTTATTTTTGACGTTTTTATATTTGCAAATTACCCGCTTCATGTTTAAATTAGTCTTTTACTAAAAACCATAGTAATACCAAATATAGCTATACTAATATTCGGAAATATTAAACATGGAACATCAAAAAATGAGCCAAATACTCAACAAACGCACTTACCGATCAGGTTTTACACTCATTGAAATTATGGTGGTGATGGTAATTTTGGGTATTTTAGCTGCGCTAATCGTACCAAAAATCATGGGTAGGCCAGATGAAGCGCGGATTGTAGCGGCTAAGCAAGATATGTCTTCTATCATGCAAGCGCTTAAATTGTATAAACTAGATAATTTGCGCTACCCTTCAACCGAGCAAGGCTTACAGGCTTTAGTCAAAAAACCAACATCAACACCAGAGCCTAAAAACTGGAAATCTGGTGGCTATTTAGAACGCTTACCCATTGACCCATGGGGGAATCCTTATCAATACCTCCACCCAGGTCTGCACGGAGAGCTAGATATTATGAGTTTGGGTGCGGATGGGGCTACAGGTGGTCAAGATAACGATGCAGATATTGGTAACTGGGTAGAGTAAAGCGCTATTACGCTAAAATATCCCATGATAAATATTGCTCCTTAGTACGCTTCTAATATACTTTCAACATGCTTTTAAAAAAATATACAGGTTTTACCTTAATAGAAATATTAGTGGTGCTGAGTATTATGGGGATTATGTTAGGTTTGCTGGCAGTCAATTATGGGGCAGATGAGCGTCAAAACTTGCAGCTAGAAGGTCATCGTCTAGCACTGCTAATGAGTCATGCAAGCCAAACCGCACGAACAACAGGCCAGCCGATTGCATGGCAAGTAAACGAACGGGGTTACCAATTTTTGCAATATGATCCGTTAGCAAGGCAATGGCAAGTAATGGGAGTAAACAATGTCCAAAGCGATACAACGCTGCGTGAAAGAGTATGGCCAGAAGGCTTACAATTAAGTGAAGTGAATATTTCTGGCAGTATTTCAACTATAAAAAAACGACAATTTGAGATGATTATTTTTTCACCTTCTGGTGTTAATCCAGCATTTGATTTAACACTGCAATCATCGCAATCTAAACTTGATATTAAAGGCGATATGCTGGGTCAAGTGACAGATTTACCAGCGATAGATTTGCAATAATGCACAATTTTAACTTTAGGCAGGTGCGAGGGTTCACGCTCATTGAGGTGTTAGTGGCTATGGCCATTTTAGCCGTGGCACTTGCAGCGGCTAATCGAGCATCCTCATTAGCTATTAATCACAGTATAGAAATTAAGCAGCGTATTTTGGCAGATTTGGTCGCGGAAAATCGACTAAACCTACATTTAGCGCAAGATGATTGGGGGGTTGGTGCATTTAATGGGGTGGCTAATCAGGGTGGATTAAATTTCGCCTGGCAAGAACAAATCACCAGCACGCCAAACCCAGCGTTTATGAAAATTGTTGTCACAGTAGCAGACCCGAATGATGCAAAACACCAGTTAAGACATTTAGTTGGTTTTTTAATTAATCCAAAATTTCAATATGCCAAACTTAACTAAGCCAGCGTTAAGTCAATCAATGAGCAAAGGCTTCACCTTAATTGAAGTGTTAGTGGCTTTAACTATTTTTGGGGTACTTTCGGCATTAAGTTACCGTAGTTTAAGTGCACTGTTGCAAACTCGTGAACGTATTACTCAAGAAACAACGCGCTGGCGCGAAGTAATGTTGTTTTTTAATCGTGTAGATACAGATTTACGTCAGCATGTTAATCGACCTGTCACCATAGGCCGTGCCATAGAGCCTGCTTTCTTGGGCAAAAATAACGTATTGCCAGATGAGGCGCTGTTAAGTTTTAGTCGATTTGGTAATCCACAACAAAATGGTGCACTTATGGATACACAACGCATTGGTTATCGCTTAAAAGTAGGACATGTTGAAATGCTTATATGGCCAGCATTAGATATTGAGGAAGATGCCAAGCCAATGGCTTACCCAATTTTATCAGGCGTTGAAACTATGACGATACGTTATATGCATAACAAAACGCTCACTTGGCTCAACACATGGCCCACCAATGAAGACCAAGCGGCGGCTTTTCCTAAAGCGATAGATATCAGCGTGACTTTAGTCACCGGTGAAAAACTTAACCGGATTATTAACTTTTAATGCATTACGCTCATAATCAATGTAGGCCGATGAAACAACAACGGGGTGTTGCCGTCATTGCGGCAATGCTACTTGCAGCATTAACGACGATTGTTGTAGGTCAATTAGTTTGGCAGCAACAATTGCTTATTAGCGAACTAGAAAATCAACAAAACGCCACGCAAGCTAACTTAATTGCTGATGCCGCCATACAATGGGCGCGGGCGATTTTGGCAGAAGATGCATTAAGTAGCAATATTGATCATAATCAGGAAGTCTGGGCAACAAAATTGCCAAATATCCCAACAGAAGGCGGTAAAATTAGCGGACAGATCATTGATCAACAACAGTTTTTAAACTTAAATAATCTGGTGAATGACAATAGCGCACAAGCCGCTTTAAATCGACTACTTGCAAGCTTGAGGTTGAGTAATAGTCTAACTTATACCCTGATGGATTGGTTAGATACAGATGATATTAGCAATGGGGCAGATGGGGCAGAAAGTAATTATTATCGTTCGCTAACCCCTGCCTATCAAGCTGCTAATCAATTGCTAACAGAGCCAGGTAACTTAATTCGTGTGAAAGGTTATGATCAAGCGGCTATTAATAAAATTGCACCCTTTACCACTGTTTTACCAAAAAACACTGAACTTAATGTCAATACAGCCAGTGCTGAAGTGCTCTCTATCATGCTACCTGATACCAGCCTAGACGTAGCACAAGGAATAGTAAGCGCACGAAACATTGCATTTTTTAAAGATCTAAACGATTTTAAAACGCGGGCTTTTACTAGTGAAAACAATAATATTGATACCACAAATATCAATTTATCAGTGGAAACTCATTATTTTTTAGTCAATTGCAACGCACAATTTGAACGCACAAACTTAAATGCGACCGCACTTTTGTATCGTGATGGCAAAGGTTGGCCCACCGTGGTTTGGAAACGTAACCTTTAAGGCGCTTATATCACCTTAATTTTTCGTCGCCATACTGCGTTACTCGTATAAAATAATTCCTCACATATCTTACATATGCGGCGTCATTATTTCTTAAATCGTGGCTTATTTTACTTAGAAACTTGAATGGATAGAAGTACCCTTTAATGGATATAAATAGGCTTATAACTTGACAACTTTACGTATTTTAATTCAAGATTTTGACCCACAATTAGATGGTCTAATCGTTGAGTGGTTATTATTTGGCGCCACTGGCCAAGTGCTCAGGCAAGGCGAGGATACGCTCAAAGACCTGCCAATTGCAGATAATACTGAAGTTGTAATTCCTGCTGATTGGGTGAGTTTTACGCCCGCCACTTTACCAGCAGGTAATCGTAAACGCGTGCTGGAAACCCTGCCCTATTTGATTGAAGACCATCTCATGGCAAGCCCAGAAACAGTACACGTAGTGGTGGCTGAAAATTTGGCTAATATCAAATCTGCTTCCGCAAGCTACTTAAAAAATATCGCTGTAAAAGACAGTACTGTAAACGATAGCTTAGCAAAAAATATCACGATATTAGCCAGCATAGACAAACAAAAACTGAGTGATATTTTGAAGTTTTTAAAACATCATGGCATTAACCCTAACCGCTTATTACCATCCACACTCATCACCAAATTTTCACCCAATAGCTGGAGTTTGATATGCGATAAACAAACACTTTTTGTGCGTACCGAGCAAAACAATGGATTGGCACTTATGTTTGACGATGAAAATGCCACTCAGCATTCGCCACCACTCGCTTTACAATTAGCCATCAACCAAGCAAAGATTACTCAAAGTTCTCCTAAAGAAATTTTTGTGTATGGCAATGTGGTTGATGAAAATATACCCTTAGATTTAGCCAGTTGGTCATCTCAGCTGGGCATTCCTTTTGTACAAAAAAATAGTGATTGGAAAAGTACACCGCCACCCACTCATTTAAAAGTCGGCATGAATTTTTTACAAGGTCAGTTTGAACCAGCCAATCAGAGTTGGGCAGCCTTGAGCCAAGCTAAGCCAGCCCTTTGGTTAGCATGTTTAATGGTGTTAATCAGCCTTGTTGGCTCTGGTATTGATTGGACAAACAAAAGCCTAGAAAAAAATCGCTTAGATAAAACAATAAAAACGCTTTTTACTAGCACATTTCCTGATGCCACAAACGTAGTGGATGCGCCACTACAAATGCAAAGAAAATTAAGTGAAATGCAACATGCATCTGGCGAAACTGGGGGCAATGATTTTTTGCCTTTACTGGCAAAAGTCAGCGAGCGTACAGGTGGCTTGGCGAATGTTAGCGCGATTGACTATGTAGCGAACCAACTTACTTTGAGCTTACAAGCAAACAGTGAAGATGCCGCAAAAAAGTTAGCGCAGAAAATATCGATACCAGGGCAAATCATCAGCACACAAAATCTAAAAGCTGCCAATAATGTGGTGACTTACCAATTAGTATTCAAGGCGGTGCAATAATGTGGAGCAGCATAAAATTAAATTGGCACAACGCCCCCAACAATGACCGCCGAATTTATATGTTGCTAGCAGTCGTTGTTGGCTTAGCTTTTATCTACGCTTTTATTTGGCTACCAAGTAATCATGCTCGGTTAAGATTAGCCCAAGAAGTAATAGAAAAAGAATCTCAATTACAACTAATGCAAGCTCAAGTAATGCAAGTTCAAGCCTTACAGAGTGCTGTAAAGCTCAGCCACAGTAATGCGCAAGGCTTACAAACTGCACTAGAAAGTTCTGCAAAATTACATGGGTTAACGAGTAATATCAGCAAAATTCAACTTAATGAAGAAGGTGCAGTTGATATTAACTTGCCAAAGGTAAATTTTGACAGCTGGATAAGTTGGGTAAATGCATTGCAGACCGAGCATCAAATCCGTGCATTAAATGCCCACATTGCTGCATTAGGTAATACCAGTTTGGTACAAGTCGATGCAACTTTTAGTGCGCAATAATTAAAGCTAACTATCATTAAAACTCATCAATAGAGCATCTGACCTTAGCCATGATAAAAAAACGTGATTACTTATTAATTGGCTTAGTTGCTTTAATGATAGGTTTATTTAACTTTGCACCTGCAACCTTAATCAGCCAATATATCGCTGATAAAACGACTAACATTGTATTATTAACCAATGCGCAAGGCACGATTTGGGAAGGCAATGCTGAACTGGCAATTAGCGGCGAGCAATCACCAATACAAGCCCTTAATCATGCGCTTAGTATTGGAAAAATTGATTGGCATGTTAAAGCCTCTCGCTTAATATTAGGTGAGCTTAATATAGCAATTAATTGCAATAATAGTGAATTTGCAACACTAATACTGACACCTACTTATTTATCGATTACAAAAGTAAATTTAGATTTGCCTACTCATATAGTTTTAACTTTAGTACCAAGCTTAAATGCGGCTCAATTAGGTGGTCAACTTCATGTTAGTACATCTAACTTTAGTGTGGCTCACTTAAATCATTCAAATTTAAAACCTAACTTTACAGGTCAAATTCAGTTAGATTGGCAGCAAGCAAGTTCACCGTTGAGTCCTATAAATCCACTAGGAAATTATCAAGCCAATATTAGCGGTGTAAAAGAGCAAATTATCATTAAAGTTTCAACACTCAATGGCCCATTGATGATAGAGGGCGATGGCGCTTTAAACCTTGCAAGTGGCTTACAGTTTAATGGCATTGCAAGTGCGGAAAGTAGTCAAAAACAGGCGCTTGCGCCTTTGCTTCATGTATTAGGGAATGAGATTATTGCAGATAGTGGTCGTTATAAAATTAATTATAATCATTAAGCTTAAGTTAAATAGCTGAAGTTTAAAGTGCTTAAAGCCTATACAACCAATGAATAGGGTATTTGAACTACCCATTTATTTAAATGGATTTTTATAAAAAGTCTGTTCAATTAAATTAAAG
>JACMMS010000100.1 GCA_014378915.1 Methylophilaceae bacterium | reverse complement strand
TCTGACTTATACGCGCATGCTTTTTGTGGTTTGCCTATAAAAATTTTCATATGAAAAATACAACTCTTAAAACTTTATTATCTTCAGCCTATTTGTATTTTTTAATCAGGTCGGTTTTGATGCTTTAGTATTAAAAAGTAAAGGTCGTAGACTTTCCACTTAGCGACTTTACATACTTACCAAACCCACCAGAAGATCTGGCGAGAATCGCATATTTCAACACCACTTTTAAACAGAAATTATCTAATGAAAGCATAGAATTTATATCAATTAATGACCGGATTTAAGCGACATTGATGAGACAATCAGCTACATATCTTTTCGATCATACAGCATTATAGATGTATCCATGAAGCCGACCTATCTATTTGCTTCTCCCTGCCTTTTGTCAATGGATATAAAGTCTAGGCGAAAGACCTTTAGGCCTACGTTCAGATGGAGAGCTCTTAGTTGGAAAAAGACACCACTGCAAGTAGTGCAAAAAATCTTGCAAAGAAGGTTATCGCAGGGCTAAAGAAATTGGTAGAGCCTACAAGTTGATAGTAAATAGATATGCCTGCATATTTATTTACTATCGTTGAGTCGGGGATTGTGAAAGAATACTCACGCCTTACCCACTCCGTTTTTATGTTTTGGGCAGTCCAGTCTAGCTTTTTAATGGTCAATTACTTCTCAACAAAAGCGCGCTCAATCACATAGTCACCAAGCTGTCCAATGCGCGGAGATACTTTAAAGCCTAATCCATCTAACACGGCTTCTGTATCTTTAAGCATTTGTGGACTACCGCAAATCATTGCTCTATCATCTGTTAGATTCATTGGTGGTAAGCCAATATCCTCAAATAATTTTCCTGATGTAATTAAGTCCGTGAGCCTGCCTTGGTTACGAAATGGTTCTCTGGTGACTGTTGGGTAATAAATGAGTTTACTACGTACTTCTTCACCAAAAAATTCATTATTAGGCAGTGTTTGTTCAATAAACTCTGCATAAGCCAACTCATTAACATAGCGCACGCCATGTACTAAAATGATTTTTTCGAATCGGTCGTAGGCTTCAATATCTTGAATAGTGCTCATAAAAGCGGCTAATCCAGTACCTGTTGATAGCAAATACAAGTGTTTGGCTGGTGATAAATCACTAGTCACCAATGTACCTGTTGGTTTACGGCTTACCAGTAAATCATCGCCTGTTTTAAGGTGTTGTAGCTTGGATGTAAGCGGACCATTGGGCACTTTAATGCTAAAAAATTCCAAATGCTCTTCATAATTCGGGCTTGCAATACTGTAAGCGCGCATTAAAGGTTTGCCATCCGTTTGCAGGCCTATCATCACAAACTGTCCATTTTCAAAACGCAAGCCTGGGTCACGTGTTGTTTTAAAGCTAAATAATGTGTCGTTCCAATGGTGAACGCTTAATACTTTTTCTATTGCAAATGTACTCATAAGTAAGTGTTGCCTTAATCTTTATTGTTTGTTAATTACTAGTTTGGATGTGATTAGCGAGTTCCGGTACTGCTGTAAACAAATCTGCAACTAAGCCATAGTCAGCAACTTGAAATATTGGCGCATCTGGGTCTTGATTGATGGCGACTACAACTTTGCTATCTTTCATGCCATAAGTATGTTGAATTGCGCCTGAAACGCCAATTGCAAAATATAACTCTGGTGCGACAACAACGCCAGTTTGCCCCACTTGGATTTCATTGGGCGCGTAGCCAGCATCCACTGCAGCACGTGTCGCACCAAGCGCGGCACCTAGTTTCTTCGCAAGTGGTGATAGCACTTTTTCAAAGCTTTCTGCACTACCTAGCGACCTACCTCCAGAAATTACCACTTTGGCTGAGCTGAGTGCTGGTCTTTCAGAAACTGTTTTATGCTCTGATATCCAGCGCGTATTAGTAAATGCTGCTGGTGCTTCTAATTCCGTGATCTCTGCATTTGTACTTGAACCAGAACTGGCTGGAACAAAATTGCTAGCATGTACAGTCAGTACTTGAATGCTATCGCTGCTTTGCACAGTAGCATGTACATTACCAGCATAAATTGAGCGTACGTAAGTATTGTCTGGTTTAATTTGTAACACATCTGAAATCATTGCGACATCGAGCAGTGCAGCGGCGCGCGGTAATATATTGCGACTAAATGATGAATGTGCTGCTAGAATCACTTGATAGCTGCTACCTATTTTGGTAATAATGTTAGCAAAATCTTCAGCCAGCATATGCTCCAAGTGGTCTGCGTCAACACGTAAAACGCGTTGCACGCCAGAAATAGCCGATGCTTGCTGGGCCACTGCGGCAGTATTCTTACCTACGACTAAAACATCAATAGCGGCTACCCAAGTTTGCGCTGCGGTAATTGCCTGAACTACGCTGTTACTCAATTGTTTCTCATTGTGTTCAGCTAATATTAAAACGCTCATAGTTGTATTCCTTCCAATTCATTCAGTTTTCGTAGCAACTCTTCTACGCTATAAACTTTTATGCCAGGTTTACGCGCTGGTGGCTCAGTTACATTCAATACACGCAACCGTGGTGCTGAATTGACGCCCAGTTCGCTTGCCGCAATGGTTTCTATCGGTTTTCTACGCGCCATCATCAAATTAGGTAGTTTTACAAATCGTGGGTTATTTAATCTGAGGTCGGCGGTGACTACTGCTGGCAAGCTAATCGTTAGTGTTTCGGTGCCGCCATCTACTTCACGCGATACTGTTGCTTCACGCTGATTAATTTGAATGGCTGAAACAAAGGTACCTTGTCCATAACCTAATAAAGCCGCTAACATCTGCCCTGTTTGGCCAGCATCGCTGTCAATTGATTGTTTTCCAAGTAAAATAAGGTCAGGTTTTTCACGTTCTACAATTGCTTTTAGTAGCTTAGCAACGCCTAATGGCTGCAATATGTCCGCTGTTTCTACTAAGATAGCACGGTCTACACCCATCGCAAGCGCATGTCTAAGCACATCTTGATTAACGCTACCGCCAAGCGTTACTACTATAATTTCTGTAGCTAGGCCTTTTTCTTTTAAGCGTAAAGCTTCTTCAATGGCGTTTTCATCAAAAGGGTTCACACCCATTTTGACGCCATCAATATCTACATCAGAGCCATCTTGTTTAACGCGAACTTTGATGTTGTAATCAACCACGCGCTTGATTGCGACTAATATTCTCATCATGTTTTCCTTTGTTTCTTTTATGCTGTTGATGCTTTATTTGCTGTCTATTATATAGCTTGGTATAATATCCGCTAAATTGATTGTTTGTATAATGTATATCTGGTATGTAGATATAAGTTTAATATATAAAACGTATATGAAATACACATTAAGACAACTTGAGATATTTGTAGCCGTCAGTCGCACTGAGAGTGTTTCGCGCGCAGCAGAATTATTACATTTATCTCAGTCTGCCACCAGTACTTCACTAGGTGAATTTGAGCGTCAATTTAATTTACAACTATTTGATCGAGTGGGTAAATCGCTAAGTATCAATGAAACAGGGCGTCAGCTTTTACCAAGGGCTGTTGAGCTACTAGATCGAGCAAAGGAAATAGAAGCCCAGTTAGCAGGCCAAGCTGGTTTTGGGGAAATGAATATTGGCGCTACGCTTACCGTAGGCAACTATTTGGCGACATTATTGGTCGCTAAGTTTCTGCAACAGCATCCCGAAAGTCGCATTCGTTTACAAGTGCATAACACCAAGACCATTGTGCAGCAGATTGCAAATTATGACCTTGACCTTGGATTAATTGAAGGTGATTGTCATCACCCCGATATCGAAGTGCAACCTTGGATAGCGGATGAGTTGGTGATATTTAGCGCACCTCATCACCCGCTTGCGCAACAGAAAAATATAAGTGTAGAAACTCTTTTATCGGAGCCGTGGATACTGCGTGAAAAAGGCTCTGGCACCCGTGAAACCTTTGATCGTGCGTTTCAAAATCATCATGCTAAGCTTAATATTCGCTTGGAACTTGAGCATACTGAAGCTATCAAACGTGCGGTAGAGTCTGGTTTAGGTATTGGTTGTATTTCTCGGCTCGCACTTAAAGACGATTTCCGTCGTGGTAGCCTTGTGCCCTTAGATACGACAAATATTCGCTTAAACCGTTTTTTTTACTTTTTGTGGCATAAGCAAAAGTATCAAACTGCTGGTATTAAAAGCTTTCTCGAGCTTTGCCGAGAAATGACCGCGGATCATGAACGCAGCGACCAAGTAGATCTACCCTATATAGCTTGAAAGAACTAATATGCAACGCGATGTTATGAATTACGATGTTTTAATAGTGGGCGCGGGTCCAGCAGGCTTATCGGCTGCCATCCGATTGAAGCAGCTAGCACTGAGTAATGACAAGGAGCTGAGCGTTTGTGTGCTAGAAAAAGGTGCTGAAGTTGGCGCGCATATTCTCTCTGGCGCGGTGATTGATCCAGTCGCGCTCAATGAGTTGATTCCAGATTGGCGTGAAAAGGGTGCGCCACTAAATAGCGCAGTTAGCCAAGATGAATTCAATCTGATGAGTGAACAAAATAGCTGGAATATTCCGCACTGGCTAATGCCGCCATTGATGAGTAACGCGGGTAATTATATTGTGAGCTTAGGTGAGGTTTGTCGTTGGCTAGCTAAACAAGCAGAAAGTTTGGGTGTTGAAATCTACGCTGGGTTTTCTGCGCAGGAGCCATTATTTAAGGCATCTCTAAACAATGAGCAAAAAAAGTTAATCGGCGTCATTACTGGGGATATGGGGCGTGATGCAACGGGCGAAGCTACTGCTCAATTTACGCAAGGCATTGAGATTCATGCACCATATACGTTAGTTGCTGAAGGAACACGTGGTTCGCTTACTCGTACTTTAGAAGAGCAGCTTAATCTGCGTCAGAACGCAGCTCCACAAAAATATGGTTTGGGTTTTAAAGAAGTCTGGCAAATTCCTGCTGCTCAGCATCGACCGGGTTTGGTGCAACACACCATGGGTTGGCCCTTAGATTCTAATACAGGTGGTGGTTCGTTTATTTATCACTATGGTGAACAGCTGGTTTCAATTGGCTTTATCGTGCATCTGGATTATAGCAACCCTCATTTGTCGCCATTTGACGAATTTCAGCGATTTAAAACACACCCTAAAGTACGCGCTTTGTTACAAGGTGGTAAGCGTTTAAGTTATGGCGCACGCACCATCAATGAAGGTGGGGTGCAATCTTGGCCAGATATGATATTCCCTGGTGGTGCACTGATTGGGTGTAGTGCCGGTATGGTGAATGTGCCGCGCATCAAAGGGTCACATAATGCGATGAAATCTGGCATGTTAGCCGCTGAATGTGCATTTTCTGCTTTGCAAAATACAAGTCATACACAACAAGATAATTCATTGCATACATACCCAGTTGCCCTTAAAGCATCATGGATATGGCGTGATTTAGACGCTGTGCGTAATGTAAAGCCGCTACTCTCAATGTTTGGTAATTGGGGTGGAATGCTGCTAGGTGGGGTGGAAATGTGGTTAGCCGCATTAGGTTTGCGCCTACCATGGACGCTGACTCATCAAAAAGCTGACCACGAGTGCACGCGCTTGAGTATTGATATGCCAATGATGACTTACGCTAAGCCAGATGGTGTGGTGAGCTTCGATAAATCTAGCTCTATTAATTTAAGTAATATTGCCCACGATGCTAATCAGCCCTGTCATCTAAAGCTCAAAGATAGTTTAGTGTCAATATCTATTAATTTAGCCAAGTATGATTCCCCAGAACAACGTTATTGCCCAGCAGATGTTTACGAGATTGTGCAAGAGCAGAGCGTTCCAAAATTACAAATTAATGCGCAAAATTGCATTCATTGCAAAGCATGCGATATCAAAGATCCAACACAGAACATCGTTTGGACGCCACCAGAGGGAGGAAGTGGTCCAGCGTATTCAAATATGTAATATAGATTTTAAGATTTTTTAGCTGGTTGAATCAGGATGCTTGGCACGTTTTTAACACGCCCATTTATTAGGTTTAAAGCTTTAGTTTTGGTTAAGTTTCATCAACTTAACCTTAAGAAGTCCTAATATTCAGCATTAGCGGTAATGCGCATTAATAATGATTTAAGTGTATTGACTTCCTGCTTGGTAAAGCCGCGTAAGTGCTGATTAAAGCCTTCTGCCATTAAGAAAGGCACTTTAGATACCAGCTCTTGACCAGCTTCAGTAAGCTCTAAAAAATCACGCGTCTATCACTATTGCTACGCTCTCTTTTGATTAATTCTTTTGTTTCTAAGCGATCTAACATACGAGTCATGGTGCTAGTTTCTACACCACTGCAGCGTGATAACTCTGCTGCTGTGCGACCTTTGTCATAGACTAATAACATCAGTGGTGCCCACTGCAGAGCAGTTAAGTCTAGTGCGGTCATTTTTGCGTCAATGGTGCGATGCAACGCAACTTGTGCATGCTTAATCAGATAACCTATAGACTCTTCAATAATATAATTGTGCC
>JACMMS010000099.1 GCA_014378915.1 Methylophilaceae bacterium | reverse complement strand
CCAGGCTCAATTTACGATGCAAACGATGAAGCGCAATTTGCTGAATTAAAAACACTAGGCGAGTTAACCCAAATTGCTTGGAAACACGATGTGCAAACCATGATTGAAGGCCCAGGCCATGTGCCGATGCATTTAATTAAAGAAAACATGGAGCTACAATTAGAGCATTGCGGCGAAGCCCCATTCTATACATTAGGCCCATTAACCACCGATATTGCACCGGGTTATGACCATATTACTTCGGGCATTGGCGCGGCGATGATTGGCTGGTACGGCTGTGCTATGTTGTGTTACGTAACGCCAAAAGAACACTTAGGCTTACCAGATAAAGAAGATGTGCGTGTAGGCGTCATTACCTACAAAATTGCCGCACACGCGGCAGACTTAGCCAAAGGCCACCCTGGCGCGCAGATTCGTGACAATGCATTAAGCAAAGCACGTTTTGAATTCCGTTGGGAAGACCAATTTAATCTAGGCCTAGATCCTGAAAAAGCCAAAGAATTTCATGATGAAACATTGCCGCAAGATGGCGCAAAACAAGCGCACTTCTGCTCAATGTGCGGCCCGCATTTCTGCTCAATGAAAATTACGCAAGATGTGCGAGATTATGCGGCCACCTTAAATATTTCAGAGGAAGATGCGCTGAAAAAAGGCATGCAGGAGAAGTCGATTGAGTTTATTAAAAAGGGTAGTGAGGTTTATCAGAAGGTTTAATTGATTGAACGAATAAAAAGCAGACTTAACGTCTGCTTTTTATTTTACGATATCCTCAATAAATCTTGAATACTGATAAAATTAGATATGCTTATTGATAAAAAATCTGATAATTCGTTCGAATACGCTACTCATCAAACGGAGCCTACAGAACTAACTGCGGAGCAACAGTTAGCAATTAACTTCTTTTTACCATTCCCTCCACCGCAAAACCCAGACTTCACATTTATAGATTTATTTGCAGGTATTGGTGGTTTTAGAATCCCTTTGCAAGAATTAAATGGTAAATGTGTATTTACTTCTGAGTTCAATCCTCATGCCCAACGTTCTTATCAATTAAACTTTGGCGAAATGCCTGATGGTGATATTACAAATATAGATATTTCTACAATACCAAAACATGATGTTTTAACGGCGGGCTTTCCATGTCAGCCCTTTAGCATTTCGGGGAAAATGAAAGGTTTTGACGATACACGTGGGACGTTAATTTACAATGTATTTCAAATTATTGAGAAACATCAACCCAAAGTAGTATTTCTAGAAAACGTAAAACATTTGATGCATCACAATAAAGGTGAAACATTCAAAACGATACTTCGGCACTTAGAAGAGCTAGATTACAAAGTATCATGGAAGCTACTGAATGCTTCCAGCTTTGGTGTGCCGCAAAACAGAGAGCGTGTAATTATTATTGGCTGTAAAAATAAGCAGTTTGATTTCACAAAAGTGACAACTCAATCTAAGAAAATATTAAAAGGTTTTTTGGATAAAGATGTTGATTTTGAATACCTAAATGAACCCTATACTCTGCTTACAGACTATAAAAAACAAGATAGCGGATTGATTTTTATTGGATACCGTAATAAAAAAATTAGAGTCGCAGGTGTGCGCCCAGGGACTGAAAACCTCTCAAGAGTACATAAACAGCCTAACCGTATTTACTCTAGTGAAGGATTACATCCAGCATTACCTTCACAAGAAACCTCTGGAAGATTTTGGATTTATGACAACAACCAAGTGAGAAAGCTAACTATTAATGAGTGTTATAAAATCATGGGATTTCCAGATGAATTTATAAAGATTAATAATTTAAGTGAACTCTACAGACAGATCGGGAATAGCGTTTGCATACCAATGATTAAAAGCATAGGCGAGCAAATTAAATTGCAATTATTATGAAAAATATTAGCCCAGACGTATTTATTGAAAACTTATATACAGAAACCATGTTGTTGTTGGGGTCTGAAAATGAGATTAAATCAAACTTAAGTACCGCAGAAAAAGAACTTCTGGACATTGTGTTGATGTATTCGCAACAGGCTAAAGGCGTATTAACAGTAATTTTAACAAGTGTGGTTTATAAAATATTGCATCCTGAGCAAGATGTTAGAAATCACCAATCAAGCATTCCGAAAGGCTATTCTGGCAGAAGTTTTGATGCTCAGTGTATAACGCCTTTTATGAAAGCTAAAAAGTTTCCAGCAATGGCAGAAAGCGGATGGCTTACCCGCTCTTTAGAGCAAAAAGTACCGTATGATAAAAATTATTCTGGTGCAATTAATCCTCCTGAACTAAAACAGTCCTTTTTGAATATTTTAGACAGAGTTGAAAATACAGCAGATACAACCGCTTACTTAAGCTATCTATTACAAGGACTGATTTTACAGCGTAATAAACATAGTATTGAACTAGCCAAACCGACTAGCCTGCCTATATCAACCATTTTAAATCTCCTAGAAAAACACTTTACGTACAGATACCAAGCTGAAGGTGCGTCTCGATTACCCGTATTAGCCATATACGCAGCGTATCAAGCTTTAATGCCTGAGCTGAAAAGATTCGAAGGGAAAAGTTTGTTGGCTATTGAAAGCCATACATCTTCAGACATACGTAGTGGAAGAATTGGCGACATTGAGTTGGCTGACGAAAAGCAGCGACCTTTTGAAGCTGTTGAAGTTAAGCATGGCATAGCTATTACTCTGCAAATTGTACAAGATGCTTATGAAAAATTTAATAAAACACCTGTAGATCGTTACTACATACTCTCGACAGCCAAATCAAGCCAAAACGAGTCAATCGCTATTGATGCTGAGATTTTGCGAATAAAAAACGCTCATGGTTGCCAACTAATCGTAAATGGCATTATGGAAACACTCAAGTATTACCTTAGATTGCTCAGTAGCCCATATGAGTTTATTGAGAATTATGTCAACCTACTTGAGGAGGACAAAGCATTGAAATATGAACATAAGGAAAAATGGAACAAACTCATTGGTGACATGTAGCATCAATAGATTTAAACACCTTTATAAATTAAATAAATAAAAACTATTTTGACCACTCTTAAAATCACCAAAAAACCTAGCGACACACCAACTGCCAGCAAAGCACCTGTGCGTCGCACGGATTCTGCAAAGCGTGACCGTACTGTTGCGCCACAAAAAGCAGTGATGCCTAGAAGTGAAGAATCAGCGCCAGTAAAGAGAGAGCATGCGCCTAGTGCTACGCCAAACCCTGTGAATAAAACTGGGCAACGTAACCATCGATATGACGGTAAGTTACATGGGAATGAGGGCGGTGATAACGCGGCTACTGAGGCGACTGAAGCAAGACGCTCAGAGTACAGACAGACTGAACGCCCAGCTGAAAGACAAGCCAGGCCAGCAGGTGTTGATACGCGCACTTCACCAAAAGCAAGTAAAGAAGAGCCTCAATACCGCCAAGCGCCGCGTCGTGGCGGCAAAGTGCGTGATGGTTATGATGCGATTGCTACGCCGCAATATGGCGCTGCAGCTAAAGCCGCTTATAAATCCTCACCTGTGAATGTGGAATCGCCGCGTCTTTCTAAAGTAATGGCGGAGCGTGGTATTTGTTCACGCCGTGAGGCGGACGAATGGATTACGAACGGCTGGGTGATGGTAGACGGCGTGATTATTGATACTTTAGGCACGCGCATTAGCCCTGATGCTGAAATTATTATCAGCAGCTATGCGCATGAAACACAATCTGAAAGCGTTACGATTATTTTGCATAAACCAGTGGGTTATGTGAGCGGGCAGGCTGAAGATGGCTACCAACCTGCAATCGTGTTGGTGCACCCTGATAATCAGTGGGAAGATGACCCGACGTTACATACACATTACCCTAAAGAGTTTGAGCGTCGATTCTTGAATGGTCTAGCACCTGCAGGCCGCTTAGATATTGACTCTACAGGCATGTTAGTACTCACTCAGGATGGCCGTGTTGCACGCCATTTGATTGGTGAAAATTCTGATGTAGAAAAAGAATATCTCGTGCGGGTTGAAGGTACTTTAACCGAGGCCAATATGAAGCTATTGAACTTTGGGCTAAGTTTAGACGGCGAAAAACTCAAGCCAGCTAAAGTGAGCTGGCAGAATGAAGACCAGCTGCGTTTTGCTCTTCGTGAAGGCAAAAAACGCCAAATCCGCCGTATGTGTGAAATGGTTGGTTTGCATGTAGTCGGTTTAAAACGCGTGAGAATCGGTAGCATCAATTTAGGTAAGCTACCCGTTGGCCAATGGCGTTATCTAAGGCCAGAAGAGAAGTTTTAAGAGAGCTAGCTATGGCGAATGTACTTTTAATGTATATTCGCCATTAAAAAATTTAGTAAGTTTTATAAGGCAAGAACTTGCCGTTTAGTACTATTTTCACACGATCGCCATTCGGGTTGGCTTCACGCTGAATATCCATCGAAAAATCAATCGCGCTCATAATGCCGTCACCAAATTCTTCATTAATCAACGACTTAATGCTCGTACCATACACGCTAAGCAATTCATAAAAACGATATAACAATGGGTCAGTAGGCACTGCGGTTGGCAAGCTGCCTTTATAGGGCACTACTTGTAAAAGCGCAACGGCCTCCGCTGGTAAGTCTAGTGTATCTCCAATAATGTCAGCTTGGGCTTTAGTAAGGGTCATTTGACCTAGCAAAGCGGCGGTTGTCCATTCTTTTGAGAGGCCTATTTTACTGGCGATTTCAGCCCACTTTAACTCTTTAATAATTTTAGCAGTGACGATCATCTCAGTCACATCATGGCGATTCATCAGCATCTCTCTTTCATTTTGATATATTTTAGGGTGTTTCGATTAATATGATTTAACAAAACATGCTAAGCAAAAATCAAGCCTAGCCAAAAACAAGGGAATTGCTAGTTGAAACAACCAAAAGTATGACTCAAATATAATCTACTCCATACAATGCACCAATTTAGTGATTTATTTAGATGTCGAGATTTGTGCAAGTAAATATATCCAAATTCGACTTTTAATATCATGTAAATTTATGTTGCGTGTGCTTGTAATTAGGGATGTGTTGCTCTACTCTTTCAAGGTGTTATGGCTGTTTACTTTGCAAAGTAAATATTTCTAAATTTGGAGGACAAAATGGGTCTATTTGATAGCGTAGCTGGTGCGGTAATGGGTAAATTAGGCGGCGAGCAAGGTGGTATGGCGCAAATTGCCATGGATATG
>JACMMS010000098.1 GCA_014378915.1 Methylophilaceae bacterium | reverse complement strand
GACCAATACATTTTACGGTTCAGCAGCTAATGATGTCTGTGCGGTAACGAACTTTTTAGAATAGTCAAACGGCTTATCTATCAAATTAGTTAATACTATGTTCGTTGCCATACAGACGTGAACGCTACTTAGCCATAATCTTCAATGTGTAAAACGGAGGTCAGCCATGGCTAATATTAGCAGTGCAATAAAAGCGACTAAAGAAAAAAATATTCCTAATCAAATACCAAGCGTAATTAAAGATGATGTTGATTTAACATCAAATTCAAGTGCTGTTTCTTGGAGTGCAATATTTGCTGGGTCTGCCGCGGCTGCTTCATTAGCACTCGTGCTTCTCATTTTAGGCACTGGCTTAGGATTATCTTCAGTTTCGCCTTGGGCAAGGAGTGGCATGAGTGCAAAGGCTTTTGGAATATCGGCTATCCTGTGGCTAATCATCACACAGATCATTGCGCATGGTATAGGTGGTTATCTGGCGGGGAGATTAAGAACAAAATGGCTTGCGGTGCATACTAAAGAAGTTTTTTTTAGAGACACCGCACATGGCTTTTTAACTTGGGCTATCGCTTTATTAGCTACTGCTGCATTACTTACTACCGTTATTAGCACCATTATGAATGGTGGAATTCAAGCAGGCGCCTCAGCGGCAGAAGTAATGGCTAATACTGCCGTTGCAGCCACTACTGGCGGTGGTGCGGCGGCTGAATCTATGCGAATGAGAAGAAACATTTCAAACTTAGATAACGCTAATGCTGATCCAATGACTGGTTCTATCGGCTACCTGTTAGATGCTTTATTCAGAAAAGAGTTGGCGCTTGAGTCATCTGCTTCAGCATTAAAACAATCAAAAACTGCTGACACCCAGTTACCTTTACATGAAGTGGCTGGCATTCTATTAAACAGCATTCAAAGTGAAACCCTGCCAACGGATGATCTTCATTATCTTGGCCAAGTATTGGCTTTACACACTGGCCTGCCAACATATGATGCTGAAACACGTGTATCTGAAACCTTTGTAAAGTTACAAGAAAACTTAGCTAATGCAGAAGTAGCTAGCAAATTTTATGCTGATAAAGCACGTAAAACTTCAGCAAATGCAGCTTTATGGATTTTTTTATCCATGCTCATTGGTGCATTAACTGCTAGTTATGCCGCCACTTATGGCGGTCGCTGCCGCGATCAATCTCATTAAAAATGCTTTGGCGTTATTGATTTGTAATTCAAGTTTAACTATTAATAGGAGTGTTTCATGAAAGTAGAATCTCAACAAAATCACGACTTAACTCAACTGAGCAAGTTGATTGAAAATATACCAGTTTGTATGTTGAGTAGCATAGACGCCAGTGGCGCGCTGGTGAGTCGCCCTATGGCGCCTCTTGAAATGACCTACGATGGTGCCATTTGGTTTTTTACGGATTTAAATTCCGGAAAAGTGGGACATTTAGAATGTGCCAATTTAAGTTTTGTGAGTGAATCAAATGGAACTTATGTCTCTATTTCTGGCGCAGCAGAGATTTGCCAGGATCAAGTGCATGTCGAAAATTTATGGACACCATTTGCCAGGCCGTGGTTTCCTGATGGCCCGCAATCAAACAATATAGGGCTACTTAAATTCTTACCAAATGCTGCAGAGTATTGGGATGCGCCACATAGCAAGCTGGTGCGTATATTCGCAGTTGCTGCTTCAGTGATAGCAAGTAAACCAGTTGGTATGGGAGATCACGATACTTTGACTAGCCTTACAAAACCTGTGCAAAACAGTATTGATAGGCAAATTATTTAGTACGGCTTTGTTCGCTAGTGCAAGTTGATGTTTTGTTTTATCCAGTATGCTTCAACAAAATTATATTTAACGAGGTTTTATGAAAAATCAGGCTCATCATTCAAAACCAATTACTCAAATTAATCACGTTTATTATGAGTAGTTTAATTAATCGCAATAACTCTGAGACAAATAACAGCGTAAAAAAAAATCTGCCCATCAGCGATATTCCGGCGTTTCAAACTGGCTTATATATGCCACAAGCGGGCATTGATGAAGCTGTGATCCTATTAAAACGCTTATTTAGTAATTTTGATGGCAATTTAACCATGCAATTATGGAATGGCATTACCCTTAGGCTAGGTAAAGCTATTTCAGATGATTCATCTCACTCATTTATATTAGTATGTCGAAACCCCAATATTTTACGTAGCATGGTGCTTGGACGAGATCCACTACGTTTGGCCGATGCTTATTTCCGTGGTGATATTGATATTGAAGGTGATTTTTTTGCTGCCGTTAGTTTAAAAGACAATTTGCACATTATCTGCATGTCGCTACGCAATAGACTTGCGGCAATTATCAGTGCTTTACGCCTTCCAACTCATATTGAAGGTCTAAATTCCAGTCACTCACTCACTTATGATCATGCAGTTAAAGGGCATACAAAAATAGAAAATAGTGATGCTATTCAATTTCACTATGATGTTTCCAATGAGTTTTATGCACTGTGGTTAGATGATGCCATGATTTACTCATGCGCCTATTTTCAAACAGTTGAAGATACTTTAAAGCAAGCGCAACAAGCGAAACTTGAACATATCTGCCGAAAATTAATGCTAAAACCAAGAGAGATTTTCCTTGATATCGGTTGCGGTTGGGGCGGGCTAATTATTTATGCAGCACAACATTACGGCGTTGAGGCACACGGCGTTACATTGAGTCTTGAGCAGTTAAAGCTAGCAAAATCCCGTATCAAACAAGCAGGATTAGAAGGCCGAGTAACAGTGAGTTTACGTGATTATCGTGATATTGAAGGGCATAATATTTATGACAAAATAGCCAGCGTGGGTATGTTTGAGCATGTTGGTTTAAAAAATCTGCCTGTCTATTTTTCAACCGTACACAAGCTCTTAAAACCATCTGGTTTATTTTTAAATCATGGCATTACCCACGATGTTGAGGGTTGGAATAAAACTTTGTCTACCATATTTATCAATCGCTATATTTTTCCCGATGGTCAATTAGATACCGTAAGTAACATCCAGCGTGGCATGGAGCGCGCAAAGTTCGAGATTGCAGATGTGGAGTCGTTACGATCTCACTATGCGCTCACCTTAAGGCGCTGGGTTTCTAGATTAGAAAATCATCATGAAGAAGCGCTGCAATATGTAAATGAATCCACCTATAGAATATGGCGTCTCTATATGGCGGCTTGCGCTTTGGAATTTGAAACGGGTGAAATTGGTATTTATCAAATACTCGCTAACAAGCGTCAAATCGGTCAATCATGCTTACCATTAACACGTCAGCATGTGTATGCTAATCCTGCTTGATTTTAATCTTGATAGCTAAGTTTTAATCGCGGCGGCTTAGCTTTGTTGAGTGTATTAATGATATGGCGTACTTCTTCTGCAACTTCAGAAGCCGTTAATCCTACAGGGCCAATATTACGTTCTACTAATGAATCTGCTGCTGCACCGTGCGCATAAACACCTAACTTTGCCGCTTCTAATGTGTTCAATCCTTGCGCTACAAGGCTACCAATAATACCGCTCAGCACATCACCGGTACCTCCACTGGCAAGACCAGGGTTACCAGTGGTATTAATAAACCAGCTACCATCATGGTGCGCACAAATACTTCCCGCGCCTTTAAGTACACAGGTGACATGTAAAGACTTTGCCAATTTAAGGGCAAACTTCTTTCGGTTTTTTTGAATATCAGAAGCGCTAATCGCTAATAATCTGGCAGCTTCGCCCGGGTGGGGTGTGATTATAGTTTCAGCGCTACGATGCTTAACCAAGTCACTTAAATGCGAATGTACGGCAATTAAATTAAGCGCATCTGCATCCAACAGTAAAGATACATTTTGTACCAAACAAAACTCCAGCAATTCTAAAGCTCGGCTTGAAGTCCCTAAGCCTGGACCAATCACTACGCAATTAAGTTGTGATAGCTGAGTGAGCGAGCATGCAGAATGCATCATGATCTCTGGATGAAGTAAATCAACGACAGGGGCTTCATCAGATAATATGGCCGCGTAAATACGCCCCGCACCAGTCATCAATGCCGCGCGAGAACACAACAGCACTGCGCCGACCATGCCATTATCGCCGCCTATAATTGCAATACTACCGTTTGAACCTTTGTGAGCATCCACAGCGCGAGGTGGGAGGGCGGCCTCGAAAATAGAACGGACTAAAAAATGTTGATTTGTATGATGAATATTCATTATTACTCAATGGCGTAATTAACTTAGTCGCTAATAATATTGAAGTATTTGCCTAAGACTTTTATAACTCTGTACGGAACCACACATAAATACTAGTCTAGATATCTTTAAACGCTTTCTATTACAGCAGTGTGCGGTTGCGCACAGACGATAAAATTTAAATTGAAGAAAGTGAGCGTACTTAACCACAGACTAAAGGACTTAAATATTTTGTTGAATGAAATAGAAATAAATTGCATAAATGCGTGTAATGATTGTGCAAGATCATGTTTGCAATGCTCGTCTGGTTGCTTAAAAGAGTCTAATGTAAAGGATATGGTAGGTTGTATCGCCTTGGATATGGAGTGTGCAAACATCTGTCATTTAGTGGCTACTTCAATAGCGCAGGGCCATTCACACACTTTTAAGGTATGCAAACTATGCTTGGATATACTCGAAAAATGTGTATCTGAGTGTTCAAAGCACTCCATGGCTCATTGTAAAAAATGTGTGCAAGCTTGCAATGATTGCGCGTCTGCATGTAGGGCTATGCTGCATTAATTAATTTGAAATCTAAGCAAAATGTTTGAATATGAATTTGTAGTCTTATTCCTATAAAAAATTAAGCATTTACCTACACCCAACAATGGTTTTGACCTACGCCTAGCTTAATAATACAGATTCATAATTTACCCACTTTGAATGAAACGGGGATTTTAATGAACATGTTAAAAAAAGAAGCATATGAATTTCAGCCCATTGTTGGGTTAGATACGCATGATCTGGAAATGCAAAAAAATCATCTATTAGCCTCATTACCATTTGAAGAACGCTGCTACTGGGCAGCAGATTTGGAATTAGTGCATATGCCAATGCGCAAAATATTATACGAGTCAGGCAAAAAGCCTTCATTCATGTTTTTTCCAACAACCGCTATGGTTTCATTAATGTATGTAACATTGGATGGTGCCTCATCAGAAATTGCCGTGACAGGTAACGATGGTGTAGTGGGGATGTCTCTTTTCTTAAGTGAAAGTTACACACCCAACGAATCGTTAATACATAGTGCCGGTAAAGGCTTTAGATTGGGTGCACACGCTACAAAAAAAGTATTAAAACGTGGTGGGCCAATGCTTAAAACGCTACTTAATTATTCTCAAAAAATGATGGTTCAAGTGATGCAAACTGCAGTAGCCAACAGACATTTTTCTATTGAACAAAGGCTTTCACGTCGTTTGTTATTAAGTTTAGATAGAGCGACATCCAATGATTTGCAATTGACTCACGAAATGTTGGCCAATATTTTAGGAGTTCGTCGTGAGAGCGTGACAGAAGCAGCACTCAAGTTACAAAAATCTGGTGCCATTCGCTACGGTCGCGGAAACATCACCGTTGTAGACCGCATGAAACTCGAAAAAAGTTGCCAAGAGTGCTACACACCAATACAAGCTATTAATAAGCCTGAGTTGGTGTACGGATAAACGCCCGCTACTACGTGCGTTAACGTACAGATAAAGTTCAGCCCTTGGCGTAATTTATAGTTTAGTTGAGTAGAAATATCTTGTTAATGAAGTATTGATCTACTACTTCACACAAACTAAGGTTTAGTCAAGTTATAGAGGAGATTTTATGAAGAATTTATTAATGATTTGTATTGACCACTTAAAAAATACGCACTCAAACAATCTAAATATGATCCGAGTAAAATATTATCCAGATCACATCAAATCTAAATTTAGCGCCATACAAAAGTTAAAAGTTTTGCTTAATCATCCTGAGTACGCTTTTAGGCTGGGTTATCAAAAAATAAAATTATCTATTTCTGTCATTAATTTAATCATTAGGAAGAAAGTGTCCTCTAAGTTGCATAAATGGGGAACATTATAAACATTGAAGATTTTAGTGCACTAACTTCCGCCCGTAGCATATTGCACAATGATCATGACACAGCATTATTGCGCTCTGAATTATTGAGTCTGGAACAATTAAAACATCATGCAACTGGACTAGCAAAACAATACAAAATTGATTTTAATTCGGGACCAGATAAGCTGTTACCGAGGCTAGCTGACAATGAGAAAGTTCTGCGAGCCGCTTATTTAGTGGTTACTTCTGCCACGAGCCCAAGCGTACGACTTATTCCTGCAGAATCATGGCTGTTAGATAACTTCTACCTTATAGAACAACAAATTACACTGGCACGGCGCCATTTGCCGCTAGGATATAGCAAGCAGTTGCCACGTTTATCAAATGGGTCATCTGCTGGTTTTCCTCGGATTTATGATTTAGCCTTAGAGTTAATTTCCCATATGGATGGGCGTATTGACATTGATAATGTCAACCATATCATCACCGCATATCAAACCGTAGAGCCTTTAAAACTGGGCGAGCTGTGGGCTTTTCCCATCATGCTGCAACTTGCGTTGCTAGAAAATCTTCGCCGTGTAGCACTGCGTATTGCTAATCGACGTGAAGAGCGAGATACGGCAATTGAGTGGGCAGACAAAATGCTACTAACGGCTGAAAAAGAGCCTAAAAAAATTATTCAATTGTTGGCAGAGTTTGCAAATGCAGATATCCAATTGACAGCGCCATTTGTGGAAGAGTTTTATGCGAAACTCCAAGCGCAGGGGCCCGCAATGATATTTGTTCAAACTTGGGTAGAACAAAAACTGATTGAGCAAGGTGTCACGGCTAGTCAACTTTCTGAATCTGAAAGCCGCACTGCCGCGAATAATCAAATTTCTATTGCTAATAGCATTAGTAGTTTACGATTTATCGATGCTATGGACTGGCAGGATTATGTAGAGTCACAAAGCATTGTTGAACAAACTTTACGTTCTGATCCCGCTGGCATGTATGCAGATCAGGATTTTTCAACTAGAGACCGCTACCGACATGTGATTGAAGATCTGGCCAGAGGGAGCTCGCAAAGTGAGGTAACTGTTGCGACCCAAGTCATAGCCCTTGCAAAGGCAAACCTTTCTACAAAGTCACCTCTGCTATTTAAACTTTCAGAAGCTATCAATGAAGCGCATCCACAGGCGTTATTTTCAGAAAGAAATACGCATGTTGGCTACTACTTAATAGATCGTGGTCGGCAAGCGTTAGAAGAAAAGCTCGGCTATCATTTATCTTGGAAATTAAAAGCGAAAAGAGTGTGCAATCGCATTCGTTTTCCTTTTTACTTAGGCGCAATCTGGTTATTCACTTTTCTTTCTATTATTACATTATATTTTTTAGGTGGCTTTGAGCTAGACAGGATTAATCTTAGTATTTTCAATATCAGTCACTGGCATTATTGGATTTTTGCTGTAGCTGTAGTAATTAGCTTTTCTTCTCTTGCAGTATCTTTAGTGAATCTTATCGCCACACTTATACTGCCACCACGTATTTTACCGCGGCTAGATTTTTCTAAAGGCATCCCTGCTCCCCATCGCACCATGGTGATTGTGCCCACATTAATTAGTACCACATCTGAAATAGATCATCTGATTGAAACGCTAGAGATTCGTTATCTTGGTAACCAAGACAAAAATTTATTCTTTGCACTACTAACTGACTACCGAGATGCTGATAACTGTTTGCAAGCAGGCGATGTTGAAATATTGGATTATGCTAAATCTGCAATTTATCAATTAAATGAGCGATATAGTTCAGATAGACCCTGCATTTTCTATCTATTTCATCGCCCTAGAATTTGGAACGAATATGAACAGCTATGGATGGGATATGAACGGAAACGCGGGAAAATTGAGCAGTTTAACGCACTGTTGCAAGACGGAAATCAATCTGGATTTATAGATGTTGTAGGTGATATTTCGATACTAAGCTCAATCAAATATGTGATTACACTAGATACAGACACCCAGCTACCCCGTGATACCGCCAGAATTTTGGTAGGTAATATGGCGCATCCACTCAATAGACCCATTTATGATGCAGAAAAAAGACGTATCGTTGATGGCTACGCAATTTTACAACCGCGCGCTTCAGTAAGCCTATTAAGTGCTGGACAGTCTAGGTTTACCCAATTATTTGCTGGGGAGTTTGGCATTGATCCTTATACGCGAGAAGTGTCTGATGTATATCAAGATATCTTTGGCGAGGGCTCATTCATAGGGAAAGGTATTTATGATGTAAGCGCTTTTCGGCAGGTGATAGATGGACGATTCCCAGAAAACATTATTCTTAGTCACGATTTGCTAGAAGGGACCTATGCGCGCTCTGCATTAGTGACCGATGTCAATTTAATCGAAGACTATCCAATGAGTTACACCATGGATGCAAGTAGACGGCATCGCTGGATTCGGGGAGATTGGCAACTGGCTGGCTGGTTACTGCCAAGCGTGCCAAGCCCATTAAGAGATAGCAATAATAGGGATATTACCGAGCCAATAAAGCGTGAACTTAATCCTATTAGTGCATTATCGGTCTGGAAGATATTTGATAATCTCAGGCGCAGCTTGGTCGCGCCGTCAATGCTTTTCATGCTGCTATGTGGCTGGTTATATATAGCATTTTCTTCACCAAGTTTTGATTCACTCACCACCTGGTTTTGGACATTACTGGTGCTGATATTATTGTTACTGCCCAATATGCTGCACGCATTAATAGGGGTTTTTCAAAAGCCTACAGAGTGTGGCTGGAAAATACATCTCATATCAACGAGCAAAGTATTTAGTCGCTCAACATTACTCGCATTACTGACAATTGTATTGCTGCCTTATGATGCTTGGATTTGCTTGGATGCTATCCGATGCTCTGGCATTAGAATGTTGTTCACTAAGCGCGGCTTATTACTATGGCACACACGCGCTTATTCAAAAAGAAACTCTCGTTCATCATTGGTAGATTTTTATCTGGAAATGTGGGCTGGCCCGACGCTGGCATTATTCTTGATTCTTATTTTGGCTTTCAGCAGCCCACAAACGTTAGTGTCATGCTTACCGATACTACTGTTATGGGCGATTTCACCCATGGTTGGTTGGTGGATTAGTAAACCTTTAATCACATCAGAACAAAAACTATCAACTGATCAGCGTCTATTCTTGCGTGCAACAGCGAGGCGAACATGGCGGTTTTTTTCAACCTTCGTCAGCGAAGACGATCATTGGTTAGCGCCTGACAATTTTCAGGAGTACCCAAGTGGTGTCATTGCTTCACGCACCTCACCAACCAATATTGGCCTATCACTTTTAGCTAACCTCACGGCTTATGATTTTGGTTATATTACGGCTAGAGAACTCCTAGTACTGACGGAAAATACATTTAATACGATGGATAAACTTGAGCGTTATCAAGGACATTTTTATAACTGGTACGACACTAAATCACTGCAAACACTCTATCCACAATATATTTCTTCAGTAGACAGCGGTAATTTAGCGGGGTGCTTAATAGCTTTAAAAGCTGGGTTATCAGAGCTTAAGAATCAACCAGTTTTTTCAAGCAATGCATTTCAAGGCTTACAAGATACTTTATTAGCGTTGAATGAGCATCTGCCAACATCAGTTTCTGAAGATTTTTCATCAAAAATCAAAAAACTTAATCGTCAATTAGAAGAAATTACGTTCACTTATATTTCTTTAACACAATCGCTGGATTTAGAATTAAAACAAACAACTGAACATCAAACAATTATCTATGTTAGCCACTTAATGAGTGAAATTCAGACTGATGCTCAGGGTCTTTTAACTTTATTATCTGAAGACATAAAAACCAATATCGAATTGCAATATTGGGTTGAAGCATTAGAAAAGCAAAGCCGAGAAGTGTTTGATGACTTAAAAATAATCATGACTGAATCCCGTCTTTTTAATAAAATACCTACACTTTTAGAGTTGGTTTCAGAACAGTCCTTTTCACTAAACTCTGATTTAATAAGCACCATGCCTCATTACATGGAACATGATGACTCCACAAATGACACTGAATATAGCCGCGAACCAGTAGCATCTTCAAATCCATTAAAAGCAATCTTTAATAAAAGTGCAATTGAGCGCATAAAAGTAATTGATGATTTGATTAATCGCTGTGAAGCATTTTCTAAAATGGATTTTGAGTTTTTATATGACAACTCTAGAGATTTGTTAGCCATTGGTTATGATGTAGGTGAACGCCGCCGTGATCCTGCCTGCTATGACCTGCTGGCCTCTGAAGCCAGATTAGCAAGTTTTATATTAATCGCACGAGATCAATTACCTCAAAAACATTGGTTCTCACTTGGCCGTTTACTCACGAGTTATAACGGTAATGTGAGTTTGATTTCATGGAGTGGCTCAATGTTTGAATACTTGATGCCTCGCCTATTAATGCCAAGTTTTGATAATACCTTATTAGATCAAACTTGCAAGGCGGTGGTGTCTCGCCAAATTGAATATGGCAAGCAGCGCGGGGTGCCTTGGGGCATTTCAGAGTCTTGTTACAATGCTGCAGATATTAGCCAAGTTTATCAATACCGCGCATTTGGTGTGCCAGGATTAGGCTTTAAAAGAGGGCTAGGAGATGATTTAGTCATTGCACCTTATGCTAGCGCGCTTGCGCTATTAGTATTGCCACAAAAGGCATGCAGTAATTTACAAAAACTAGCTGGCGATGGTTTTTTGGGGAAATATGGTTTTTATGAGGCCATAGATTACACCCCCTCACGCGTGCCTAGAGGAAATAAATATGGCGTGGTGAGATCGTTTATGGCACACCATCAAGGCATGAGCCTGCTGGCCATCGGTCATGTATTACTTAACCATCCTATGCAAAGGCGGTTTATGTCAGTGCCTTACATTAAGGCCACAGAGCTGCTTTTACAAGAGCGTATTCCCAAACAGGGGGGAACTCTACACCCACATGCTTCGGAAGTGTTAGCTAATGATAGGCCTGTCATAGAAATCGCTCCGACCATGCGCGTATTCAAGAATCCAAACACGCCAAATCCAGAGGTGCATTTACTATCTAACGGAAAATATCATGTAGTGACTACTAATGCAGGGGGCGGTTATAGTCATTGGCAAGGGCTAGCCATTAACCGCTGGCGTGAAGATGCAACGCAAGATTGCTGGGGTACTTTCATCTATTTACGTGATGCGGATACAGGCCGATATTGGTCTACTACCCATCAGCCAACGTTACGTAAGGCAGAACAATATGAAGCAATTTTTGGTCAGGCCCGCGCTGAATATAAGCTTCGCCATGAATCTATTGAGGCACATACAGAAGTAAGTGTCTCTCCAGAAGATGATGTTGAAATTCGCCGCGTTGCATTAACTAATTTATCATTTCGTAAGCGTCATATTGAAATGACGACTTACTCTGAGGTGGTGCTGGCCTCATTAAAAGGTGATTTAGCACATCGTGCTTTCAGTAATCTATTTGTTCAAACAGAAATTCTTGAAGATAGGCAAGCTATACTTTGTACGCGACGCAAAAGAACACCAGACGAACAAACGCCATGGATGTTCCATTTGTTTGCAGCCCCTGGTGTATCCGTTGGTGAGCCATCATTCGAAACTGATCGTGCAACATTTATTGGGCGTGGGCGTACACCAACCAATCCTATTGCACTCGAAAACAATCATGCGCCATCTCAATCACTCTCAAATACACAAGGCCCAGTTTTAGACCCTATCGTCGCTATACGCAGGTTAGTATCTTTGCTGCCAAATGAATCGCTATCGATTCAAATTATTACTGGAATTGCCCAAACACGTGAAGCAGCATTGGCGTTATTAGATAAATATTGCGATCGACATTTTGTTGAGCGCGCTTTTGAAATGTCTTGGTACCAGAGTCAAGAGGTCTTACGTCACATCAACGCTACTGAGGCAGAAGCACAAATTTATGGACGATTAGCAAGCTCCATTATTTATTGCAATGCCATGCGTCGCACATCAGCCAATACGATTGCTCGAAATCATTTAGGGCAATCTGGTTTATGGAGATTTGGTATATCCGGTGATTTACCGGTTGTTCTACTTCGGATAGGTGACATCAACAGAATTGATTTGGTTAAACAAGTA
Organism: Methylophilaceae bacterium; assembly: GCA_014378915.1. Taxonomy (GTDB): domain Bacteria; phylum Pseudomonadota; class Gammaproteobacteria; order Burkholderiales; family Methylophilaceae; genus JACMMS01. Next base: position 3,095 of record JACMMS010000098.1, on the reverse strand, counting down.
CTTCAAGCCCACGCCTATTGGAAACTGAACGGCTTGCTAGTCGATTTAGTCATATTTAATGAAGATTTTTCCGGTTATCGCGCTGTATTACAAGATCAAATCATTAGCCTGATTAACACTAAATGTGGGGCCAATGTTATTGATAAGACAGCGGGTGTATTTATGCGTCGTGCTGAAGAGCTTTCTGACGAGATTAGGTTGCTATTCTTAAGCGTTGCGCGAGTGGTACTCACTGATACAGCTGGCACATTAGAAGAACAACTGGAAAGACGTCTTGTTTCAGAGCGTCCTCCAAATCAAACATTAGCACGTGCAACGGATCGAATATTGAGTATTTTTGAACCAATAGTTCAACCATATGAAAATAAGGCGTCGCTTCCCGAGCATGACCGTATTTTCTTTAATGGCCTAGGTGGATTTACCCCTGATGGACGTGAGTATGTCATTAGCCTTGCCCCTGGAGCAAATACCCCAGCACCTTGGGCTAATGTAATTGCCAGCCCACATATTGGTACAGTGGTCAGTGAGAGTGGTGGCGCTTATACTTGGGTGGAAAATGCCCATGAATTCAGATTAAGCACTTGGCACAATGACCCCGTAACGGATATGAGTGGTGAAGCACTTTATATTCGAGATGAAGAAACGGGGGTATTTTGGTCGCCAACGCCATTACCTGCTCGTGGCAGCAATGGGTACATTACTAGGCATGGTTTTGGTTATAGTGCTTTTGAACATGATGAGGTTGGAATATCGTCCGAGCTATTCACTTATGTCGCGATGGATGCGCCTATAAAATTTTTAGTGGTTAAGTTATGTAATCACTCTGGCCGTAGTCGCAAAATTTCACTCACGTCCTATTGGGAATTAGCACTAGGTGAATGGCGACACGCAAACATGATGCATATTATCACCGAAACTGACCCACATAGCGGTGCGGTTTTTGCGCGAAATGCCTACAGTAGACAATATGCGAAACGTGTGGTATTTGCACACACCAGTGAACGAATCAATACGGTGACGGGTAATCGTACAGAGTTCATTGGACGTAATTGTTCTCTCAGTAGCCCTGCTGCTATGCGTCGTAAGCATTTATCAGGTAAAACGGGTGCTGGGCTAGACCCATGCGCTGCTATACAAAGCACAATCGAATTAGCGGATGGTCAAGAGCGCGAGATTGTCTTTATATTCGGTGCTGCACATAATCACGACGAAGCACAACATTACATCAGGCAGTACGGTGGTGTTACAGGCGCACGCCAAGCATTAACTACGGTCAACGAATACTGGAATCGTACTTTAGGCGCAGTACAAGTAGATACACCAGATTCTGCGTTAAATGTATTAACAAATGGCTGGCTGATTTATCAAACAATTTCTTGCAGGTTGTGGGGGCGCAGCGGTTATTACCAGTCTGGCGGGGCCTATGGTTTTCGAGATCAATTGCAGGACACCATGGCGTTAATTCATACAACACCTTGGCTTGCTCGTGAGCAAATTATTAAATGCGCAGGACGCCAATTTCCACAAGGTGATGTGCAACATTGGTGGCATCCACCAAACGGACAGGGCGTACGTACGCATTTTTCTGATGATTACTTATGGCTTGCCTATGCTACCTGTCGATATGTGTTAGCAACGGGAGATACAGGCGTACTAGATGAGCCTATTCATTTTTTAGAAAGTCGTGAGTTAGATGCTGATGAAGAGGCTTTCTATGACGAACCTCAATGTTCTGTAGAGTCTGCCACTTTATATGAACACTGCGTTAGAGCTATTAAACATGGCTTACGCTTCGGTGTGCATCAGCTACCGTTAATGGGCTGTGGTGATTGGAATGATGGCATGAATTTAGTCGGCAAAGCAGGCCGGGGTGAAAGCGTTTGGCTAGCTTGGTTTTTATATGAAAATTTGAGTCAATTCACAGTCATCGCACGGTATAAAAATGACGATCATTTTGCTGATATTTGCAGCACGCATGCCTCGCAACTTGCGCAAAATATTGAGAGTAATGCCTGGGATGGGCAATGGTATCGCCGTGCTTACTTTGATGATGGCACGCCATTAGGCTCTTCAGCTAATGATGAGTGTCAGATTGACTCTATTAGCCAAAGCTGGGCAGTTATCTCTAATGCGGGCGACAAAATTAGAGCCAAACAAGCGATGACGGCCGTGAATCAACGCTTAGTTAAAAGAGAATCAAATCTAATAAAGCTGCTTGACCCTCCATTTGATCATTCCCAACTTGAGCCAGGGTATATAAAGGGCTATGTACCGGGTGTGCGTGAAAATGGTGGCCAATATACCCATGCAGCGATTTGGGCAACAATGGCATTTGCCATGATGGGGGATAAAAAGAATGCGTGGGAACTATACAACATGCTTAATCCAATTAATCATGCTAGCACTCCAGCGCTAGCTGAAAATTACAAAGTAGAGCCATACGTCATGAGTGCTGATATTTACAGTGCCGCACCCCATATAGGTCGTGGTGGCTGGACTTGGTACACGGGTGCGGCTGGCTGGATGTACCGCTTAACCATTGAAACACTGTTGGGGCTAACCATAGAAGTAGATAGGTTGATTATTAAGCCGTGCATGCCAGATGATTGGCAATCCTACAAAATACATTATCGCTTTCATGAAACGGTTTATCACATATCTATCAAACAAAACAGTGGGTTAATTAACAATCACATACAACTGAAGGTAGATAGCGTTTATATCGATGTAGCTGAAAGCGAGTTTAGCGCAATAGAAAAACCAGCTTGTACAATACAGCTCTTCAATGATTTGAGAGATCACTATATAGAGATTGATATAAGTAAAAACTAATGTAGTGTCCTCCGCGCAAAGCTTATCGTTACTTCGCCACAAACGAGACCGTTCAAATTTCTGTGTAACTGAATTTTGTAGTAGATTTAATTAAATTCAAAAACGAGGCATTTAGAACGGGAGCGACTAAACCTGATTTATCCACCACTGCAGCAGGCATTACGGATTTACTTGACGGCGTTAAAAGCATGGACGACTGCCAGTCGCTCATGAAAGACTTATTCAAGCGCGTCGCAGAACGCGCCCTGCAAGCCGAAGTAACG
>JACMMS010000097.1 GCA_014378915.1 Methylophilaceae bacterium | reverse complement strand
GATTCTTTACATAGTTACTTCAAAGCCGAAACGCATTTCTTTAGCTGCTGGTTTAGTCCACATAGTAATCTCCAATTTCTGTTTGAACTGACAAGATGTCTTGTTCGTATAAATCCATTATGCACCGCTAATGTAATTATGCGCTCTGGGCAATCCTGATTCAGAACTAATGTATTCATTAAGTTGAATTAAGAATGACGGCTTTGGGCCGAATGTGCAGATCCTGAGCGGCAGCTGTTAAGAAGTTGTAACTCAATAATCAATTAAATAAGATACCTTAAATTCAACATTATTTTAATTGAACTATAAACCTCTTAAAACTTCAACTACACACAACTTGACGAAAACTCTTTATTTAATAATATTAGAATCAAACTTTTAAAAAAATTCTTGAATAAAAACTACTGTGCAGTACGCACACAGAATACCAAGCGAAATAGCCAATACCCCAACTAATGCAATAAAGCCCTTGTGCCCCCATGCCAATGGAGAACATATTGCTATAAGAAAGGCCATACCTGAGAATACTGGAACAAGGGGTAATGACAACCAAATGCGTTGTTTTATAGTTGAAAAATAAGATTTATTTGTAGATGTTGTCATGCATATCCTTCAAAACACTTTCATTCAATTTATTAATAGGAGGTGGCAATCTTATTACCAACCCGCGGTATAAAACGGTCCAGATAACTGGCTGACTGGAACAATTTGCACAATATCATCTGTACTTGTTATCCCATCCGGACCTTTTGAGGTTGTGGTGCAGGCACTGCTAGTGGTTGAGTTTGTAAGTGAAGATTGGTTAAAGTTAACTTAAATTGTTTTTCCCCATGGATCGTTGGCCGGAGCTGGACTTGTCAACATGTATGGTGTGCCTGGACCGCTAATAATGTGATCATGAATTGCTTTAGCTATTATGGTTGCTGTGATATTTGAAAAATTGTCTGCGAGCACTGCATTGGCGCTTTGCAATGATCCATTTATTGTTAGCGGAGATAACAAGTCATTCACTGTCAGTGGTGACACAATATCGTCATATGGATTTATAGTTGAATTTGAGCCATCATTCATTACAAACTTGGCATTAAAATCAGAATTTTCTTGTTCATCAGAACCAACCGGCGCAGGCGTTGCTACCCCTGCTCTAGTAAATCCGCATGTACCATTATTCCGTGTGAAACTAGGATTGGCACAGCAGCACAACTGTTATAAGTGCTGTGTTGATTGCTTTGGGGAGCTAATGTCAGCCGCTTCTAAATCATCCAGATATTGCTGAATGTTTTTTTCCACCTCCTGCATACGGCTTTTAATCTTCGCCTGCATGTAGTTATGATCAGAGCTATTGACAGCTTTGCACTTGCTGCCATCGATAGCGATCATGGAGTCAGCAAACAAATGCATACGACGGCACAATTCTACAAACTGACTGCATACCTTGTATATGGCAGGACAATTCTCATTCCTGAAACGGGCTATGGTTTTAAAATCAGGTTGAGTCTGGCAACCAACCACATGAGTTCAACATTGCGATTTGCTTCTGCTTCAAGGCGTCTACTGGATTGAATGCGATTGAGGTAGCCATAAATATAGAGTTTGAGCATGGCCGCAAGATGATAAGACGGTCTGCCAGTCTGGTCTGGATTCACGCCTGCAAATCCTAATTCTGATAACACCAATTGATCTACAAAGACATCAATGACGCGCTCTGGGTTATGTTCTGCGATATATTCATCCAGTAATTCTGGAAGCAGTGTACTTTGTGTTCTATCTTGAGATTGTATAAATCGTTTCATATTTAAATAAAAGCAATTTAATCAGATGGTTAGATTATAAAACAGCTAGATTAATGTGCTTATTTCATATTGAATTTATCTGTGTTTTGACATATGCTCGGCCCTGAGCGGCCAATAAGTAGTTTCTTATGCAGGGTAAAATAATAAACCTATCAGTTCCTAGACTTTACAGTGTTTCAATATGATAAGTGGCGAGTACTATTGCTAATGCAAAACATATACAACTTATAAATTTTCAGAATTTAGTTTTCAAGTTTGGATAATTTGATTGTATAAATCATTTAAATCAGTCGCTATGATTTCTGGTGACAATGCCAATGAGAAGGTCTGATTTCCAGCTCGTTCAATAAACGCTGTTTGCATGCCCGCCCATGCAGCTCCTGCAACATCCCAAGCGTGCGCAGCTACTAACATACAATTTTCTTCAGGCTTATTCATTTCTTTACAAGCCCACTGATAAACTTCCTTATGTGGCTTAAATTTGGCTACGGTATCGACACTAAGTTGGCATTCGAACAGGTCGGAAAGTCCCGCATTATGCATTTGTATCTTGCAAGCTTCCAAACTCGAATTGGTTAAAGCTGCTAAACGAAATCCAGCTTTTTTAAACCGAGTCAAGCCCTCCAGCACATCGTGATGTGGTTTTAATAACAGCATTGGTTGTAATGCTTCTTTTGCATCTTCTGTATTCAGTATTAATTTACGGTTTCCAGCTAACATAAGCAGAACAGCTGCGCCTATATCCATAAACTGTTCATATTTTCCGCTAACAGTTAGTACCAATGAATATTGAAGGACTGTTGTGAACCATAATGTTGAACTATTTTTTTCGAGCAAAATTGAATCAATGCTTTTTCTCAAAGGCTCAAGATTTAGTAGGGTCTCGTTTACATCGAAAAATAGGACAGTTGGTCGACTTTTATCAGAATAATCCATAACTATTTTCTCCATTAATATAAGTTATAAATGACCTAATTTCTTCATGTAATTGATAAAGCTGTTGAATTGCATTCTTATTTTACCCGTCATTTGCATTTTGGCTTAATCAATAGAACAAGGTTACAAGCCACTTCTAATAAGGATTTATAGGTAATGACATGGCTCAATCCTAGGTGCACTTTTTACAGGGAATAGCTCAAAGTTTCATGCATTTCTATAACGGGTGCTGTGATTCCTTTTTCATACAAATGCCTCCGTCAATGGGTTGCCAACTCTTAACTGGCTATCAACTGTGTCGCCTTTAAAAGTTGTGCGATGTTCATGACTTTGCGGTTTCAAAGTCAATTATTTTTAATTCAATAGGTTACCGGTAATGGAATCAATTTTATACTTGTGTGTGTAAGCAGGCGTGTGCACAAAAATATCATATTGAACTCTTTTATTTTCGTGCTCGATTTCTACTTTGATAGCCTTTCCGTCGAATTTTTTCTAGGCCATACCTACTGCTTCAGCAAGACCCGTCTTTTCATTTTTAAGATCTTGCTTTATTATGCCAGTAATAAAGCTCATTAATTTACCGCGAATATGCTCGTCTTCTATTTTCAAAATAGCGCCGGTGTTGGCGTTGACGTTATATTCGAGCATTCCATTGTCGCCTAGCATTTTTTTACTTCCCAAATGGCGATATTTTGTTCGATATCAAATTCAGCACCCACGGTTTTATTCTTACCATCCTTTTCAAGCATATCAACAGCCTGTACTAAGGATACTTTCGCCGCTCATAATGCAACGGCTTCTTTAGAAGAGGTCGAGTGAGCAGAACTTATCGTTGTTAAGGTCAAAACTACGGCCAGCGCAGTCATCTAAGTCGAGTTTACTATGTTCATGATAAGTACCTTGTTGTAGATGAGAGGGATATAAATTGAAAGCCAGTATCAACAGCTAATTAACACATGATACGTTCTAAATTGGGTTGTCACTATTCGCTGACAAACATTGAACTATAGAAATCTGAGATATTTGAATACATCGGAGTGTTTTACAATCGTAAATAAAGTCATGGCTATCTAAACCAGATAGGCCCTATTGAAAGCCCAATGCGACCATTCAACCTGCATATGTTGAATTGCGTCCAAGATTGAACCAATAAATGTGTTTAGAGCTGACCTATTCTAAAAAGCTAAAAGCTAGGCATAACTATGAGTTGTATTTTTAGAAAAACATCAAGTTTAAATGCAAATTTATGGGAAAATTGGATCAATTGAAAGCGCAATTCAACAATGTAAGGTTTGAGGGCGCGAAAGTTACTGTAACTATTTTAAAATCAATTAAAATGAACTAATCTAATTAAACTAACCGTGATCCTTACGGGTGTGGTTTTTTTTAATGTCTGAAGGTTACATACGAACCTAATTTTTGCTTAAACAGAAGTTACGTTTTTAATATTATTGATGTACCAACCAAAAGTAACGTATTTATTATCATTAATAATTAACCAATTATTTGAACTATAATGTAACAAATTGTAATTTTTGAATTAAATTCGTGTATTGTCATTTGGATTATGTATGGCAGATCAAAATACTATTAATAATGAAATTAATCGTCTCAAGGATTTAAATTCTTATTTAATATTAGATACAGAGACTGAGGCAGATTTTGACAAATTAGTGCATTTAGTTGCCGCTGTATGTGAAGTACCCATCGCGACCATCACATTGATTGATGAAAAACGTGAATGGTTCAAATCATGCATTGGTTTGAATAATCGTGAGAATGGTCGTGATATTGCCTTTTGCGCACGCGCCATTTTGTCTTCATTGCCATTGATTGTGGAGGACACGCTAAAAGACCCAGATTTTAGCAAAAATACGATGGTGACTAGTGCACCTCATATTCGCTTTTATGCTGGGGTGCCGTTGATTTCGCCAAAAGGCTATGCATTAGGTACGTTAGCCATTAAAGACACTAAGCCAAGAAAGTTAAATGCCTTACAACTAGAAACTCTAATAACTTTAGCTGCACAAGTCATGGTGTTATTTGAAAGAAATCGACAAAACCATACACTAAAACAATCGCAATCATTACTTAATATTGCCAGCCATGCAGCACATATGGGGGCGTGGTCGGTGGATGTGGGCACGATGGAGCTAACACTTTCCGATGAGGCCATTGCCATACATGAAGAGCCGGAAGATTTTGCACCCAGTGTGGAGCAGGCGATCAACTACTATCCGCCCGAATATCGAGAATTTGTGCAAAATGCTGTGACGGCTTGTATTGAAAACGGTATACCTTTTGATGAGGAGGTGGAATTTGTTACTGCTCAACGTCGTCGCATTTGGGTGCGTTCGATTGGGGAAGCAATACGTGATTCTGATAATAAGATTGTACAGATTGCAGGCGCAATTATTAACATTCATGAACGCAAACAGTTGGAGCGAGAGAAACTGGCCAGCCTGAATCGACTTCATCTCATTGCGAGTCGATTGCCAGGCTTGATATACGAGTTTAGGTTGCATCCCGACGGCAGGACCTCTATACCTTACGCCAGCGATCATCTCTACTTGTTTTTCCGTGTTCACCCAGAAGAAGTGATTGACGATGCAACCCTATTTTTTAAATATATACATCCTAATGATATTGATGCCTTTAATCATTCCGTTCAAGAGTCAGCCTTAAGATTGGCACCTTGGCAACATCAATACCGCTTGCGCTATGAAGATGGTCAAGTCATCTGGTTGTATGGGAATGCAACACCACAAAAAGAGGCGAATGGTTCAGTACTTTGGCATGGGTTTATTACTGACATCACCAAATCGAAGCGATCACAAGAGGAGTTAAAACTACTAGAAACCTGTATTTCAAGGCTCAATGACATTGTGCTCATCACAGAAGCAGAACCGTTTGAAGGTCATGCCTCTAAAATCCTATTCGTAAATGACGCTTTTGAACGACTCACTGGCTACAGCCGCGAAGAAGTAATTGGTAAAACACCACGCATCTTAGAAGGGCCAAAAACACAGCGTGATACTTTAGACATTATTCAAAGCAATATTGAAAAATGGAATCCCGTTCGGGCCGAGCTTATTAATTATACAAAGAATGGTGATGAATTTTGGCTAGAACTAGATATTGTGCCTGTCGCAGACAAGACTGGTTGGTATACGCACTGGATTGCCGTTGGACGTGATATCACTGAACGAAAATTAGCAGAGATGGAGTTACAGCGTCTCAATCGCGCCTTGAGGCTACGCAGCGCCATGGCTGAATTAATCAATACCGCGACTGATGAACTGACGTTACTCAACGATGCGTGTCACTTAGCCATTTATATTGGCGGCTATTGCACCAGCTGGGTGGGTTACGCGCAAGATGATAAAACCAAGTCGATAAAGCGCATGGCATTCAATGGTAGTGCCGTTGAATACATCATGAATATCAATATCAGCTGGTCTGAGGATGTTCCACAGGGGCACGGTCCTGCGGGCCGCACAGTAAGAAGTGGCATGCCAGTCGTATGTGAAGATTTAGCCAAAGACGAATCTTTCGCACCCTGGTCAACCAATGCACAAAAATATGGCTTATGTGGCGTGGTCAGCCTGCCCTTAAGAAATAAAACACGTACATTTGGGTTATTAGGTCTATTTTTAGCTGAAGCTCGAACGGTGGCAGTAGAGGAAATAAATCTTCTCAAGGCGCTTGCAGATGACCTTTCGTTTGGCATTATGTCGATTCGAAGTAGGGAACAACAGCAACGGGCACAGCAAGCGATTGTCAGACTTGCAGCCACCGTTTCTTCCAATGCAGAGACCACCTTTTTTACGCAGCTGAATCGCAATATGGCAGAAGCGATGAATGCAGATGCAGCTTTTATTTCGCATTTACTACCAGGTGAACCATTGCATGCGCAAACATTGACCGCCTTAGTAAATGACAACATCATCGACAATTTTAATTATTTGATTACAGATACGGCCTGTAAAAATCTCATACATGAAGATGAATTTGTTGTGATTGATGGTTTCGCCGAGAGTTTTCCGAATTCTGTTGGACTGAAGCATCTAAAAGTAGAGTCATACGTAGGGCGTAGATTACTGAATACTGCAGGAGAGGTTGTCGGCACGATTGCTCTTCTGTATTGTAAACCACTGCAAGACGCAGACTTTCTGCTTTCCACCCTAAAGATATTTGCAGCGCGGGCTGCTGCTGAATTAGAAAGACAAGCGGCGGATGTTCGTATTCGTCAGCAAGCTTCACTTTTAGATAAAGCACAAGATGCAATATTAGTCAGAGGTCTTGATCACAAAATTCTATTTTGGAACAAAAGTGCAGAAAGAATGTACGGATGGACTGCAGAAGAGGCGATGCAATCTAAATCAGATAAACTTTTATACAATGACCCAAGTGCCTTTTATCATGCCAACAGTTTTTTGATGGAGTATGATGAATGGAGCGGGGAAATTCAACAGCGTCGCAAAGATGGTAGTTCTATGACGGTTGAAGGTCGCTGGACACTGGTTCGCGATGAAAGTGGCAAGCCTGAATCGATTCTTGCTATTAATACTGATATTACTGCCCGAAAAATCGCCGAAGATAAAATTCAACAACTTGCTTTTTACGACCCATTAACTTTATTACCTAATCGGCTACTGCTTGTGGACAGGCTCAATCAAACTCTCGCAGCCAGATTGCGCAATCTAAAAATTAGTGCATTACTCTTTATAGATTTGGATAACTTTAAAAAATTAAATGATACTTTGGGACACAGTATTGGTGATTTGCTGTTAAAAGAGTCCGCGCAGCGCATTAATAAATGTATTCGTGCTTGTGACACCGTAGCACGTTTTGGTGGTGATGAGTTTGTAGTCTTGGTCACTGAGTTAAGCGATGTACAAAGCATTGCTTATGAACAAGCGGAACAAGTAGCTGAAAAAATATCTGCCAACCTGAATCAGCCTTATCAATTAGCCAATCATACCCATTACAACTCATCAAGTATCGGAGTTACACTGATTGATCAGGATTCAAATACGGTAGAAGAGCTATTAAAACAGGCTGATCTTGCGATGTATGAAGCCAAAGGTGCTGGCAAAAATACTTATCGCTTTTATCAAACAACCATGCAAGTTGCGATTAGCGCACGCGTCTCTTTAGAAGAAGACCTGAGAAAAGCGCTATTGAACAAAGAGTTCTTGTTGCATTATCAGCCACAGTTAGATAGTAATGCTAAAATAGAAGGTGCTGAGGTTTTGATTCGATGGATACATCCACACCTCGGGTTGATTTCGCCTGCGCAATTTATTCCGATTGCAGAAGAAACAAAATTGATTCTGCCTATCGGTGAATGGGTGCTCAAAACAGTATGTCAGCAATTAGTTTGTTGGGCAAAGCATGAAAAAACAGCTTCACTGGTGATTGCTGTAAATGTCAGTGTCCACCAATTCAGTCAGGGCAATTTTGTGACACAAACACTACGCATACTTGATGAAACAGGTGCGAATCCTAAAAGATTGAAACTAGAGCTGACGGAAAGTTTATTTGTAGAAAATGTGGAAGACGTGATTGAGAAAATGACTGCTTTAAAAGCGTTAGGAATACAATTTTCGCTTGATGACTTTGGAACTGGCTATTCATCGCTTTTATACCTGAAAAGATTGCCATTAGATCAACTCAAAATTGATCAATCATTCGTAAGAGACATACTGGTAGATCCTAATGACGCATCGATTGCCAGAGCCATTATTACACTGGCCCAAAACTTAGGATTAAATGTGATTGCAGAAGGAGTGGAAACTGAAGAACAGCGTTTATTCTTATTAGAAAACAAATGCTTTGCATATCAAGGATATTTGTTCAGTAGGCCGCTACCGGTTGATAAATTTGAAGAGTATGTAATGACTAGAGTGAGTAATAATGTGGCCTTTTTAGAAAGTTAACGCCATGATTTACTAGTGACACATAAAATCGACAAAAGGTAACAAAGGTAGAATTTTAACTTTCTAAAAAGGATACATATTGAATTGCGTCCAAGATTATGTAACTAAAGGTCTGGTTTGAGATTGGTTTGTTTGTTTGTAATGGAATAACCAGAATTGTAAATTACTTGTCTACGACAATCATGCCAATTGGCATTAGTCATATCGGAACCAATTTACAATGTTGTATCCCGAAAGGAATGCCCATGATAGATATGCAACATAGGACGCCTGAAACTATATGTCAGATAGCTAACCAAATACCTATAGAGATTAACCAGAAAACATTGCCGATTAAGCCAAGCGTACCTCTGCCAATATCATCCTTGCCAGACTTATGCTTTCTGCTTGTTGCTTCCTTCTCAAATGGCCAAAAAGTAAATTGAAGAATCACAAAACAGGCTTTACCCCACGGGATGCCGACAATACTGATAAAACATAAAATACCAGCTAACCACCATTCCAAGCCCATAATCAGACCGCCAAAAACAAACCAAATAATGTTGCCAAATAAAGCCAAAGTATTCACTCAATATTTAAATAACTGATTTATTTAATCAAATTCTTGCAATCATAATTCAATGCGGATTTATAAAAATCAGTTGATATTTTTAACATAATTTCGACAGAATGTTTTGGATATTTTTTATGACGGCTTTTCGCCAAAAGTTAAGGTTGGACTTCCCCCAATTTAGTAGTCAGTTAATAATGTCTGAAATCACTTAAAGGAAGTTAAATGAGCGGTATCAGATACACAGACGAGTTTAAGGCTGAAGCACTTAAACAAATTGAAGAACGAGGTCATAGCGCAGTTGAGGTTGCCAAACGTCTAGACATCACGGATAAAAGTTTATATCGGTTGTAGCGCGTCAAGTATCTTGTCTGGTTCAGCGACAATTATCTTGTCTAGTTGACGCCGAGATTTTTACTACTGTTTTTGCATAGATGATTTTCTTCGGTAGCTACCTCCTTCACACTGAATGATGTTGGCATGATAAATCAAGCGGTGTATAGCAGCGACCGTCATTACCATATGTCAATGCTTGTTTAAAAGTGCACCAGAGTTTGCGCGCAGAAGTTCACCAGTTTAAGACCTATTTTTAAAGCGATAAGAGTCATTACCTATTTCAACAATAGCGCAGTGATGAACCAGTCTATCGAGTAATGCTGAAGTCATTTTTTCATCTGCAAATAATTTGCTTCATTCAGAGAAGGCCAAATTAGTTGTCATGATGATGCTTGTCTGCTCATGCAATTGACTGATGAGATGAAATAGCAAGGCGCCGCCTTTTTGGCTAAATGGCAAGT
>JACMMS010000096.1 GCA_014378915.1 Methylophilaceae bacterium | reverse complement strand
TAAATAATGCATGACCGCTTTCCAAAGCACATTACCACGCTGTAACCGTCTTTCAACCCTAGGTTTGACTGACAACTCATCTGCTCTACCTTGAGCCAGCACTGCGCGATACTTGCCTGCAATCACCGGTCGACCACGCCCAGGTTTCTCTTTGCGTTTCTTCCATCCATTACGGTGAAGCTCTCGGCTAATAGTCGAAACAGATCAACCCAATCCAACGGCAATCCAGCTAGACTTAAACCCTAATGTTAACTGCGCCTGAATAACACTGCGCTCTTCAATACTTAATTGTTTGTAATTTCCCATGCAACATTTTCCTACGAAAAATGTTGCACTTCAAATTTGAGCGCGCCACCTCTTAAAGTTGATTATAACCTCTAAGAAAGTGTTGCGTTAAACTAGACCATTACAGATAGGTAATTGTTGCCACTGGATATTTCGCCTGCTGCTGCGGTGATCGCTTCAACAGCCTCTTTGACCACAGTAATCGGTTGTATGATGGTTTCTAAGGTGGCGTTAACCCCTTCGACGACTTTACGGAAGTCGCCTTGGTGTTTACTAGCATCGGCACGTACCACAACCCGGTCATCGGCGAGCATATTAGCATCAATGACTAAACGATTTACGGCATTGATACAGGTGTTGAGATTGTTTTTAATGTTGACAAAATCGCCATTGTAGTCGGCGGTGATTTTATTTGGAATATCGTCTGCTGAGATGCGGGCAACACATCCTGCAGCCACATTTAAAGGACCGACCACATAGTCAAGCGTGTTGTTAACACCTTCTACAATTTTTTTACGGAAATCGCGTTGTTGTTTACTAACATCGGCACGGGTAGAGAGCGTTCCTTGGGCGGCGCTATTGGCGAGTAAGCTGGCATCCGCGACCAGTGCGTTAATTGCATCAATACATTGATTCAGGTTGTTCTTCAGCGTGTTGAAGTCGCCGTGATACGTGTCTGTTATCTTGGCAGGAATGTTGCCTTTAGCAATATCCTCCACTTATTGAGCCGCTACGTTTAGTGGGCCAATCACAGCGTCTAAGGTGTTATTGACGCCTCGGACAATCTTACGGAAATCTCCATGATAACAGTCTGGATCTGCTCGAGTGCTGAGTTTGCCTTCCACCACAGCTTGGGCTAATAAGCCAGCATCATCAACAGCGCATTAATATTGGTACGCACTTGCTCAATCACTTGATTCACAAAGGCTTTTTTACGTGGAAATTGCTCTATTTTTGCATTTAGGTCACCCCCAAACCGTTTCACGCAGGCTAGGACTTTTTTGCTCATGTTCAAATAACTCGCAACCATTCTATTTATCCCATCAGCGACATCTGCGTAGCCGCCTTTAAAGCGGCTGACATCAATATCTCCTGCTTCGTGTTGGATACTCACGTAGTTGAGCGATTGCACTATGCTATCAAGCGTGCGTTGTAAGACTTTAATGGAGTAGGCAACGCTGGTTTTATCGCCTTCTGCTATTGTAATTTTTTGATTTAAATCTCCATCAGCAAAGTTACTGGTTAGTTTAGCCAAGTCGCTTGGTTCTGCACCTAGCTGACTCATTAAGTTTCGACCAAAGAAATAGCAGAAAGTACAAATAACGGATGCCACTACTGATGTGATTAACAAAGTAATAGTGATTGCTTGGTGCTGAGTTACCTCAGCCTCTGCCCTTGTAGTGTTGGAAAGTTTTACGTTAAAATCTACTTCTGCCTGCATAGCACTATCAATTTTATTTAATGCAGGTATTAGTTCTTGTTTAACAACAAGTTCGGCATCTTTAATTTTATTTTGTCTTGCATAACTCATTACTTTTAATCGGGGAACCTCTAATGAGGCAATATTATCTTTTAATGTATTAAATAATTTTTGCTCCTCATCATTTGACAAACATGAGATACCAAGACAACCATCAGTTGTATAGTGATTGATATCTTTATCTAATTTCAGTTTGGCTAAATTAATGTTATTTTCTACTGAAGCCATATTTGCCGAATCAATATCAATTAGGCTGAATAAAATATCACTGCGCAATTTTCCTATGTCATCCACAATCTGGGTGAACATTTTAAAACTAGGAACCGTATTAATTGATGCATAACTAGCCGTTTTAAACACCAGATTTAACTGGTTATTAAAGTTAGCTGCCAAAACTGCCAAACCAACTAAAACAACGCCAGTGAGTAGTATTAACCTCTTTTTTACAGTGAGTTTCATTTAAGCCTAATTAATGACAAGTAGTGTTATTTGAAATATCTAAATTTTTAATAACGACCTCTGCTTAACGGGAATATATCCACCAACCTTATACATTATCCTTAGGAAAAGAATCGTAATATTGGTTTAATTTAGGCAATAGACTATTGAAATTAGCGGAGATATGCTGGTGTTTTTTGTAATAGTGGTAATAAAAAAATTCAGGCAATCGCGATGATTTTTGCACGATTTATTTAGGGTGCTGCTAAACAGTACGTCAGTTTAATCCGACATAAATTTAATACATTATCGACTTTGGCGTATTTTTAAATTTGGTAAATTAATGCCGTAATTAAAAATCTATTATTTATTTCAACTCATTAAAAACTGATTAAAAACCGATTGAAATTTAAAAAACTTTATCAACGCATTAAAATTTATACGGAATTAAAATGAAAAAAATACATATTCAATCTGAGTTAATTTATGAGTCGAGAGAAAACTCAGATTATGTTTTTAATATTCAAGCTGCCTATCATCCTTGGCAAACTATTGAGAGCGAAAACGTCATTATCAATCCATTTTGCACGATGACTTATGGTGTAGGGCATACGGGGCAAAATAGGTTAGCAAAAATGTCTTCGCCATTTGGTACTTTTAGCGTGAAATATGAAGCGACGGTACAGGTTAATTACCCGCCACCTACCGGAAATGAAGAAGAAATGAGGATTAATGAATTGCCAATTGATATTATTCCCTACATATGGTCTAGCCGTTATTGTGAATCAGATGCACTGACATCATTGGCAAATAACACATTTGGTCAAATACCACGCGGGTTTCAACGTGTAGAAACTATTTGTCAGTGGATTAGAGATAACATTAAATATGAAATAGGTCATACCAACTCACTCACATCCACTCGAAATGTACTCGATTTGCGCATAGGTGTTTGTCGCGATTTTGCACATTTAGGTATATCGTTTTGCCGCGCATTGAATATTCCTGCTCGCTTTGTCACAGGCTATGCAAAATTCGAAGACCCTCCTACCGATTATCACGCTATATTTGAAGCCTACTTGGGTGGGCGCTGGATTTTATTTGATCCAACACAGATGTCACCGATAGAAGATTTAGTCAGAATAGGTACAGGTAGAGATGCCTCTGATACAGCTTTTTCAACTATATTTGGCGCAGTAGTGATGACATCAATGAACCCATACGTTGAAATCATACAATAACTTTACTAACGTTAGTGTTGAGATGACATGCGGTTAATTGCCTGTCATTTCACTCAAGCATTAAGTTTTAGATTAGTTTTCAATACAGTTGAGCAAATTACCTTCATAAACATAAACAGAACGCGGTAAAAGTTTGATTTGGTTATCCACATCAGCGTGTGATGCTATCGACTTTGTGTTGATTAGTTGTTTCCAACTGTAAGTATCGCAACATGGCAACTTTGCCAATACATCCACATGCGAAGCATTAATGAACACCAGCACGGCTGGCTCATTTTTAACTGGAGAATCAAATTTAATGCCCATGGCTTTATTATTTGGATCATCCCATTGTTCGTTAGACATTATTTCGCCATTGACATTAAACCAAGTCACGTCTGGATTACCGAACTCATTGAGATTGCCAGCGACGAATTCTGCCCGTGAAATTGCATTATGTTGTTTGCGTAATTTCGTGAGTTCGCCTACAAACTCTATCAAACCGTCATCTGCATTATCCCAATTCACCCAGCCAATTTCGCTATCTTGGCAATAGGTATTGTTATTACCTGATTGTGAGTTATTAAGCTCATCGCCAGCAAGCAACATAGGAATACCCTGAGATAAGAATAATGTAGTTAAGAGATTTCTTTTTTGCTGGCCTCGTAACATATTGATTTCTTGTGAATCAGTTTCGCCTTCCGCCCCACAATTCCAGCTACGATTGTCATTAGCGCCATCATTATTATTTTCACCATTAGCTTCATTGTGTTTTTCGTTAAAAGTCACTAAATCATGTAACGTAAAACCATCATGCGCGGTAATGAAATTCACACTAGACCAAGGTCCGCGATGTTGCTCATTGAATAAATCGCTAGAAGCGGCAAAACGCTTGGCAAACTTCGACAACATACCCTCTTTGCCTGTCCAAAACTCACGCGTAACATCCCGGTAATCGCCGTTCCACTCCGAAAAGCCTGGTGGAAATGATCCAAGTTGAAAACCACCAGGACCCACATCCCAAGGCTCCGCAATCAGCTTGCATTTAGCGAGATCAGGATCTTGCAACATCGCATGAAATAAGGGGTGATCTCGATCAAAGCCGTTTTCATTGCGGCCAAGCGTTAAAGCTAAATCAAATCTAAATCCATCAATACCGTATACGTTTGCCCACATGCGTAAGCTATCCATTACCATTTGCAAGACTTTGGGGTGAGAGGTATTAAGCGCATTACCACACCCAGTTAAATTATCGTAAAACCTCGGGTTGCCTGGCAACTCTTTGTAATAGCTAAGGTTATCAATACCCCTCCACGATAACGTCGGGCCTAAATGATTACCTTCACAAGTATGGTTATAAACCACATCTAAAATCACCTCTATGCCAGCTTCATGCAGGGCATCCACTGTCTTTGCAATTTCCTCAAGCTCACCCGATGCCATATAGTTAGGCTCAGGAGCAAAAAATGAAAGCGTGTTATAGCCCCAATAATTTGCTAAATTCTTTTCTAATAAATGCCTATCTTGTGAAAACGCATGGATAGGCATGAGCTCAATTGCTGTAACACCAATTTTTTGCAGATGACTTATCAAAGCTGAGTCACTTAGTGCGGCAAAAGTACCACGAATATCATGAGGAATAAGCGGGTGCTGCATCGTCAAACCCTTGACATGTGCTTCATAGATAAGGGTTTTAGACCAGCGGATATTAGGCTTATTAGTTTTTGTCATGACATTTGGATCAATGACAATGCCTTTAGGCATAAAAATAGCGCTATCGCGCTCATCCATCATTAAATCTGCATCTGGTACGTCATTCACGGTGTAGCCGTAAAGCGCGTCATCCCACTTAATCGACCCCGAAAGTTTTCTTGCATAAGGATCTAACAATAATTTGTTTTTGTTAAATCGCAACCCTTCCATTGGCGCCCAAGCACCATCGACTCGATAACCATAGCGCTGACTAGGCTTAACATCATCGAGATATCCATGCCACACGCGATTAGTACATTCTTTAAGCTGAATTCTGTCAGTTTCAGAATTGCCACTTTCATCAAATAAACACAAAGTGACGCTAGTGGCGTGATCAGAAAAAATTGCAAAATTGGTGCCTTTTCCATCAAAATTCGCGCCCCTTGGATAAGGCAATCCCTCTTTTAATGTTCTCATTTAAATGCAATCCTAAAAATAAATTAATAATAAAAATTAACAGGTATTGCTTAGCAATTTAATGAGAAATATAAAAGATGCGAATCGGTAAACGGTGAAAGACGATGTAAGAAAATTCCTACAAATTGAAGTATTATTCGGCACTAGACATGCCTCCAAAATAAATCGAGAATTGCAAGGATTAAAAAGAAAGCGCTTGGGGTTAAAGCTCCACCTACAATTAGCAAAAACTGATACTTACCATATTAATCGTACTTAATATATTTAAATCGCGCATCTTCGTTGGGTGTACCTTCTAGCGCGCCACCCTCTTTTGCTGGTTGCCAGCCAATCACAGATTCTATTTTAGCCGCTAGTTCAAAATCTTTATCGGTGATGCCTTTTGCATCATGCGTTTGTAATTTAACAATCACAAATGCGTAGGAAATGGCTAAATCGGGATGGTGCCATGCAGCTTCAGCTAAATGACCTACTGTATTCACTACCATCAACGTGGCTTTCCAGCCGCTGGTTTTATATTTACGGCGTATCCAGCCATTTTCTAACACCCAATTGGGTAAGGTTTTAGCTAGCTGCTCGTTCACTTCTTCATCGGTATATGGCATATTTTTTTCCTTAATCTTTAACGTTTTTTTAACACTTAGACACCTTTGCACGAGGCCACTTAACAACTTAAAACTTGCCATTTCGTCATAATAGCTAACGCGGGGATTCATCTGAGTGGTTAACTAAAATGGATTCCCGCGTTCGGGGAATGACGAGAAAAGATAATTTTCTGTTAAATAGAGCAAATTTTTCGTTTCGTGCAAATGTCTAACTTATGGTTAGTCTATTGCATTGACCAGCAAAGCCGCGGCGCTTAGCTTATCTGTATCAATGCCCTCTTCAAAAGCTTTATATGCGTGCTTGTTGATTACCCAAGTACTGAAATGCTGATCCGTTACAAAGGCCTTAAGTGAACTATCCACTAGGCCATTATTTATTAAGGTTTGTAAGCCTATTGGGCGAGATAAACCATCACACGACAGGTGGTTAAAATACAGTGCATTAGGCTTTAAATACTGACTTAAATCAGCGGACTTTACTAGTACTAAATGCTCTGCATTTAGTTTGACAGCTAGCCATGCGGCTAGGCTATCAGAGGTGACGTCCCAATTAGCGGGAATAGCCTCATCAGCAGAGACCATTTGGCTTGGTAGCCATACAATTGCGCGATGCTGAAAGCCGCGTTCAGCTATTTCTAGCTCGCTTGCAGCCTTGACAATTACTGGGTTTAAACTGGCAATGAGCTCTCCATATTGGTTCATTGCTAGCACCGCCATTTTATGTGCGGCCTGGTCATTTAATTGGGTTAATTTTTGAGCTTGGCGTACGGCATCTGCAAAAATGCCGCCACCAGGTACAATAATCACTTTGCCGTGACTAAAACGTGCAAGGATATCCAGCCAGCTAGTAAGCTCTGATGAGCCAATTAAACTGCCGCCTAATTTAATTACCCACATGGTGTTTTATGATGCCGTTGGTTGCAACGCATTATTTGGGTTAAGGCTGTGATATTCGATTTCAGCGCCAAAATATTGCATCAGTTTTAACATGCTGGCCGCTTTATCCCAAGTTTCTGTGTATTCTTTAAGCATTTCAGAGTCAGCCACAATGCCACCACCCGCGTAAAAACTTATTTCATTATTGGCATAAACAATGGAGCGTATGGCAATATTGGTATCCATATTGCCATCAAAACCAATATAGCCAATTGAGCCACAGTAAAGTCCACGGCGGTGCGGCTCTAGCTCTTCAATAATTTGCATGGCACGTAGCTTGGGTGCGCCGGTAATTGATCCGCCAGGGAAACATCCACGCAGTAAATCAATAGACGTTTTATCAGCAGATAACGTGCCAGTGACAATGCTGACTAAATGATGCACATTTACAAAACTTTGTAAGTTAAAAAGATTGGGTGTTTTTACCGATCCTATTTCACAGTTTTTGCTGATATCGTTACGTAACAAATCGACAATCATCAAGTTTTCAGCTTGATCTTTTAGGCTATCAACAAGTTCTTTGGCGTTGAGGGCATCTTGTACAGCATCTGCTGCACGGGTCCGCGTGCCTTTTATTGGACGTGTCTCTACGTGTTGGTTTACCACCTGTAAAAATCGCTCTGGTGAACCAGATAACACTTGGCATTGGTGTAAATTCATATACGCCATAAAAGGCGCAGGGCTAATTTCACGTAATTTTTTATAGGCTACCCAAGCATCTCCTTGCGCCTTTACTGAAAAACGTTGCGCTAAGTTTACTTGATAACAATCGCCTTCAATAATATAGCGTTTAATACGATCAAATGCGGCAGAGTAGTCAGCTAAATCCAGATTAGAACATACCGTTCTTTCTAATTTAGAACCATCTACTTTAAATGAATCTTTAGCACTAGAATTGCTCATTCCTAAATGGCTGACTGGTGATGGCTCATCAAATAAATGACATAAATCTTGCCAAGCGTCTTTTGTGCTTGGGTCATGCCCTTGCGAAACTAGCCAAGTAGTTTGCTCATCATGATCTACCACCACCGCCCAATCATAGATGCCAATACTCATTTCAGGCATATCTGCCGCATCTTGCGCGGTTTCAGCCAGCACTTCTAAATAACGCGCTAAATCATAGCCAAAATACCCGATAGCGCCACCAGAAAAAGGTATGTTCAACTCATTGTTACTATGACTGTTATAAGTTGCCATCACACGCTTTAACAGGGAAAATGGGTCATCCTCTAAAAAACTTGTGGTCGTTTCATTCTGCGCAACATAAGCACGATGATTACGGATAGTAATGGTGATAAACGGACGCGCAACCATAATATCGTAGCGCCCGTAATTCCCTGCTGGCTTGCCGCTATCTAAAAAAATGGCCCATTCTTCATGCGCAATCTTTTCAAACAATACGCTACTGTCTGGCACGTAGTTAAGTTTTTGTTTAAGCATTATATTGTTGACCATGGTTTTTATTATAAGGCAACTACCCACTACCTATTAGCTAAAATACGTCATAAACATCAGCAAAATCAACGAAATGAATGATTTAGAGGATTCATCATTAAGAATTATTTAAAAGTGCACAGCCAAGTTAGCCACAGCATAGGCCGGTAAACAAATGCTTGCCCAGTTCTTATCTGTATCCGAATATGTTTTGATCATAGAATCAACACCACAAACAGTGCGATTTAATTGTTGCGCTAATTCTTTTAATACTACGCGGCCAGCACCAGCAATTACAATTGGCGCGTTAGCCTCTAACAAACCTCTGGATAATTGCCGTAACGCCGCATTTTTAAGCATGTTGAGCTGCGCTTGCTTAAAAGCATGTGCTAAGTTTACCCAATCAGACATAGCTGCAACTTGTACATCGTGACCTATCATTCGTGCTAATCTACGTGCGCTTTCTAGCGGTGTTTTACCTTTACCATCTGCTGTATCACTCATATCTTCAGCTTCATCTAAATAGCCTATTAAGCGGTAAATATCGGCCGTGGTTGCAAAGTACTCGGCAGCAACATTCACCCACTCACCCGAAAAGGGCACACGCTGAGTAAGTGCCATCAATGGCGTACGTATCATGCCAGTATAAACCAGCTCATCATATTGTAATCGCGCGGCATCCGTCAAACCACGACTTTGTATTTGACCATTGGCGATTACAATAAAATCGGTAGTTGTGCTACCCATATCAATCAGCAAAGCCTGCTTATATTGCTCTGCAACAAAGCTTGCTGTAGCCAACCAGTTAGCTGAAGAAATATGCATGGTATTTTGCGCGACTTGCTCAAAGGTTAAAAAACCTTGTTTACCGGCGTAATAAAACTGTTGATAAGGCGTTAACTTAAGTGCAAGTAATTGTGCGATTTGCATGACGCCATCATGCCTATCTTTAAAAATATCGGCTAATTCACCGGTCATAGTAATCGCATGTACGGTTGTTTGAGGTAGATTAAACTTAGTTAGCACCTCATCTACAGCCAACGCTAAAACATCCAAACCACGCCACAACGGGCATGCTAACTGAAGCACTTGCAACGCATTACCAGCATCATCAACCAGCACTGCTTTTAAGTGTGCGCCGCCAATATCCCAACCAACCGTAGCTTGTGTCATAGTATAATTTCTATTGGCTTATTATTTATTTGATTAAATTCTGGCATAGCAAATACTGGGGTCAAAAATAGATCCAAGATCAGCTTAGTCACGTTTAATCCAGTAGATTCATGCAAACCAGCAAAAGAGGTGGTGAGACGTGGATTAATTTCTAGCACCGTTATTTCATCACCATTCACCATCACATCAACACCTACATAACCCGCTAAATCTGGCATAGCTTGTGCAATTTTTTTAGCTATCATAACAAAGTGAGCACAGCGCGTATTGAAGCCATTCACCACACTGCCATAATAAACAAACTTGTTGTTATAAAGCGCAACTTTTTGTAGATTACAACCCAAAACCCATGCTTGACCAGCTTTGCATAACATTGAAATACTAGCAGGCGTGCCCTCAATAAAAGGTTGAATAATTTGAGCATCAATTGATTGAGTTTGCGCTTTATTGGTTAAATACTGCTGCACTTCCATTAAGCTATTGATGCAAATGGTATCGTCACACCCTGCACCATCATCAGGTTTTATAACCCATTTGTTAAATAACGATGGCTGAGCTTCACTTTCAGTCGCCAATTCCTTAACAATCATCAATTCGTCAAAACGATAGGTTGGTATAACATTGATTTCAGCTTTTTTAAGCTGCTGGTAAGTTAGATATTTGCTGCTTGCCACTTGAATTGCACTTAAACTACAGCCTAAATGTAGTACGTGTGAATCGTTCACCAAAGCCACCAAGCTGGCTAATTGTCCACCAGCTTCTGGCGCAACAATAAAGGTCGCATCACAATTTTTTAACAAGTTTTGCCAAATTAACATCACATCGTCATCATCTGTAATTGGAGTAGAACCTAATAATGGCGAACTTAAGCGTGCATCATGTGTTGTTATTACTTGAATATTCAGCAGCATGCTTATATCGCGCAATAATGCATCACGCATCAAACTGCCCTCTTGCACTAAAGATTGCGGAAGCTCGACACGATTTAATCCACCAGCAGTGATAAACTCACACACAAATATTTTTAAGCATTTTTTTGAGTCAGGCTTCAGATGCAAATTATCCCGGTGATTGATTTAATGGGCGGTCAGGTAGTGCATGCCAAGCATGGCTTGCGTGAGCAATATCAGCCCATCAAATCACAATTAACCCCTTTAAGTGAACCTCTAGCTATAGTAGAGGCACTTTTAAAATTATACCCATTTGATACGCTATATATTGCAGATATTGATGCAATTTTAAGCATTGGTTCACATATAGAAGTGATTGAAAGCATTAGTGAGAATTATCCACAACTCAACTTGTGGTTAGATAGCGGCATCCAACAAGCCAATGCTAGAGCGCTTTATATGGGTAAACAAATCAAGGCGATTGTAGGCTCAGAAAATATTGAAAGTCTGCAGGACTATCGCGCAATTAGTTATGCGTGTAACAGTCAACATATTTTATCTATAGATTTTAATCACGCAGGAGAAATGGGTATCCCCGAACTGCACAAAACTGCTCATTTTTGGCCAGATGAAGTCATTTGCATGACTTTATCTAAAGTAGGTAGCGGGCAAGGTTTTGATATTGAACGATTAAAGCAATTACAATCAATGAACAGCTTAAGAAAAAAACCTAGTGTTATGTTTGCTGCAGGTGGTTTACGTGATGTCAATGATGTAAAAAATTTAGCTGAACTCAATATTAAAGGCATGCTGGTTGCAACAGCATTACATCAAAAAAAAATAACGTCTAATGACATTAAATTGTTAGCTCAACTATAACCATTAATAAACAATAAAAAGCCCAAGCAAAGATACTATCTTTAACTTGGGTTTTTTATTTTAAGTAAAAAAAATGGTTTCAATCAAATAGTCAATTCAAGTAGGGTTGTTGCTTGAACCCCGCGTTATCGACCTTGAAATATCTCATCGCGTGGTGTTAAACCACACTCTACAAATCTATTTGGCTGGCTTCAGATTACTCTATATTTCTAATTACTCTAGGTTTGCATGAATTGCGCGCATGCCTTCTTCAGTTAAACCTTTGGCTGCGATTAAATCAGCAATGGCTGCTTCTAAAAACACTAACGTTGATAATTCAAACTGTGAACCCATTGGCATACCGCTAGTCGGTGTAAAGCTGCTATCGTTGCCAATTTGAATGACCAAATCGGCCACATCTGCCATCGCAGATTTTGATTTCATTGAAACTATAGCTAATTTAGCACCCACTGATTTTGCTTTTTTAACAAATGGTAAAAGAGTCTCAGTACCACCAGAGCCAGAAACTAAAATCAATAAATCACCTTCTTCAATAGCAGGTGTAACTACTTCACCCACCATACTCACTTTATAGCCTGAATGCATTAAACGCATTGCAAAAAAACGTGATACTAATAATGAGCGGCCTGCACCACCAATGAATGTTCGGCCAGAACCTTCAATCAAAGCTAAAAGTTTAGCGGCATTGCTGTTGTCTGTTTCAGACAAAATAGTAGTGAGACGGCTTAAAATAAGTTGTTGGCTATCCATGATATTTCCTTAAGTATTTAGTTTTTTGATATTAATGAACACTAAATTAATACACACTAAAAAAAATCCCGACACATTGACTGCGTCGGGATTTTTTATCTCAAATCAATAATTGCTTATTGATATGCGTTTAAATTAAGCGTGAGCGATTGCAGTAATTTCAGCAGCAGAAGCAGCAGGATCAGCAGCACCATAGATTGCAGCACCAGCAACAATGATAGTCGCGCCAGCATCACGTACTTGAGCAGCTGTTGCAGCTTTGACGCCACCAGCAACTGAGATTTCAACGCCTAAGTTTAATGAAGCAACTAAAGCTAAATCAGTGAATGGTGTTTGACCAGCAGCTTGTTGATCTAAACCAGTGTGAACGCCAATGATGTGCGCGCCAGCAGCAGCAACTTCTTTGGTTTTAGAAGCTTTATCAGCAACGTTGATTAAATCAACTTGTGCTTTTTTGCCGTATTTGTTTGCAACATCAATTACACCTTTGATAGTACCGATATCAGCACAACCTAATACAGTAACGATATCTGCACCAGCTTTGTAGAATGGCTCAGCTTCGTAGAAGCCAGCATCCATTGTTTTTAAGTCAACTAAGATTTTGTTATTTGGGAATTTAGCACGTAATG
Organism: Methylophilaceae bacterium; assembly: GCA_014378915.1. Taxonomy (GTDB): domain Bacteria; phylum Pseudomonadota; class Gammaproteobacteria; order Burkholderiales; family Methylophilaceae; genus JACMMS01. The sequence goes on along the minus strand of JACMMS010000096.1, from coordinate 11,879 downwards.
TTTCTAATAATTTGATACCGTTATGCTTGATGCATGGTGTACCGATTTCTAAGATATCCACGTGTGGTGCAACTGAAGTTGCTAATGCAACTGTAGCGTCGAAATCTAATGAATCTAAAGCCATTTGGGTTAATGCCATGGTGTACTCTCCGTTAATTATTACTGTTTTATTGAATATTTCTGAGCGACTTATTAAAGTCATCTTGCTACAAAAAACTGGATCCTTATATTAAGTGTCCAGCTTATTTATGTCAATATTAAACTTTGTAAATTACAGTTTAATTACATTTGCAGGTTATTTTATACATGACGTCCACCTGAAGTGATTTGACTACACTTCACTTACTTAAAGTTTTGCGCTTAAAGCTGCTTCAAGTTTGTTTTGATCTGCAACGAAACCACGGATACCTTCTGACAGTTTTTCAATAGCCATGGCATCTTGATTTAATTCAAAGCGGAATTCTGCTTCGGTCATTTTTGCTGGTGCTGTCTTAGTTGCGCCAGTATCTTTCATCACTTGTACTAAAGTGCCTTCTGTTGCTGCCAAATCTTGCAATAAGTTTGGTGAAACAGTTAAACGGTCACAGCCAGCAAGTGCAATTAACTCACCTACGTTACGGAAAGAAGCACCCATTACCACTGTTTTATAACCATGCTCTTTGTAGTACGCATAGATAGCACGCACTGAAACCACACCTGGATCTGTTTCTTGTGTGTATTCTGTTGTTGGGTTTTTAGCTTTATACCAGTCTAAAATACGACCAACAAATGGTGAAATCAAGAATACACCAGCTTCAGCACACGCACGCGCTTGACCGAAACCGAATAACAATGTGAGGTTACATTGGATGCCTTCTTTTTCAAGAATTTCACCGGCTTTAATACCTTCCCATGTTGAAGCCAATTTAATCAACACACGATCTTTGCTAATGCCAGACTCTGCATAAAGCGCAATTAATTTACGGCCTTTAGCCACCATTGCATCTAAATTGAAAGATAAACGTGCATCTACTTCAGTTGAGATACGGCCTGGCACTTCTTTAGTGATTTCAGCACCAATCAACACGGCTAATTTATCAGCTGCGCTATCAATTTGTTCCGCTTTAGTACCGCCATGTGCTTTTGCATAAGCAATCGCTGTTTCAATTAAAGGTGCGTATTGTGGCAATTGGCTCGCTTTTAAAACTAATGATGGATTGGTCGTTGCATCCACTGGCTTTACTGCTTTAATTGCTTCCACATCACCTGTGTCAGCCACGATTGTAGTCATGCTTTTTAGTTGGTTTAATAGATTTGACATTCCTAACTCCTAAATTTTAAATTGCGCTGTAAGTCTTCTTGATGAAGAGTCTTGAACTATTTTAGTCATACTAAAATTCAATCAATATTATAACGCAATTTAATTTATTGGCGATACACTTACACAAGTGCTTAACGTTTGAATGTTATGTCAACGCTGAATAAGGCACTGATTGCATGAAAGTAACTTGTATCCAGTTTTATAACAGCTCTACGGCAAGTAATGTTGCAACCGTTAAGTCGGCCGAGGTGCCAGGATTTAATTGCCGCTGTTTCAAGTCAGCATCCCAAGCGATCAATTTACTCAAATACAATTTAGGATTATCTAAAACGGCTAAAGCCATAAGACGTTGCTGCGCTTCAGCTGATAACTTTTTAGAGACCTCAACGCCATATTTTCTTGCTACATGACTATCTGGATAGTGCGCTAAAAAACTCAAATACACATAGGTAGTTGCCCAAGTTGGATTTGACCATTTCTGCATTGCGAATTGATAGCTGTTCAAGCCAAAATGCATAATATCTGCAAACCCATTGCTATATTGTTGCGCAATTAAATCGTGCTCCTTTGCGGCGTTCATCGCCGCTAATAAGCTAATGTTTGGCGCAGCATTTACATCATGATGAGGTACCAGACCTAGGCCAGCTGGTTTTGCTAAGCGGATCGCTTGATAAGCAAATTCAGCATCTTCAACACTTAAGGTATTTAATACTTGCTGAATGCTAAGCTGTAAATTTGGGGCAGGCTTGCTATATGCCGCTTGCACGAATGCAGATAGCGCGGCTTGCACTATAACAGCAGATAATAGCACAATACCCAGATTAGTATTACAGGCTACAGAGGCTTGTGTTGCTTCAACCGCTTTTAATATACGTTGCCCTACCCTTAAATTTGGTAGTGCAATCACTTGCGCAACTACATTGGCACTTTTAATAAAATCTTGCACCACCATGCCATGACCATCGGCAAATATATGTACATTACCAGGCTTAATGGCTTGGAGTTCTGCTAAACATGCTTCTTTAAAAGCTTGTGATATTGTTTCAGGCGTTAAATGCATAAACTTAAATACTTTTTTCCAATAAGTCATCCACCATGGCTTGAGCAATATCAAGCTCAACTACACTTTGCAAGCCTTGCCACGCAGGTATGCTATTGACTTCCAGCACGTAATGCTGACCTTCTGCATCGGTAATGACATCCACACCGCAGTAATCCATGTCTAAGGTTTTTGAGGCTTGTAAAGCTAACTCAACAATTTCGCCTGTTGGTGCTACGACCTCACAACGCCCGCCGTTAGCTACATTATTCACCCAAGTCTGTCCGAATCGTTTCATTGCAGCAACGGCCTTATTGTTAATTACAAACACTCTTGTGTCATGCCAGCGATTGTTTTTGCTGCTCTCAATAAACTGCTGTACGTAATACACACCATCCACATGCTCTTGCATAGGCACGGGAAAAGGCGTTGATGTGTCTAAAATACGCACACCTTTACCTTGCGAGCCAAATAAGGGCTTGATGACTATTTTTTGTTTATCTTGTATTTCTTGCTGAACAATTGCAAGCGCTTGCGCACGAGATTCACACACCCAAGTATTGGGCGATGCAATACCTTGTTGGTACAGTAAAAAACTGGTCATTGCTTTATCAACAGTTCGCTCAATTGCTTTTGCGTTGTTGTAAACTTTTACACCTGAGTGTTGCAATGCATGCAAAAAGTCTAATCTTAAAATCACCTGCTGCAAGCTGCCGCCTGCAATACCACGTATAAAGGTGGCCTGTGGCAGAGCATTTAAGAAAGATGGAAGCTGAATAGAAGATTGGAAGCCTGAATGCTTTTGACTGAAGTCAAAACAGCAATCTTTTAGTGAAATACACACAGCTTCAAAGCCACGCTTAGCAAAAGCATCACTTAGTTTTTTGCCGTGCCAGCCGCCTAAATCAAACGGCTCATCGGTAAATATGGGGATGCGTTTTAAAATATGTGTCAAATTATGTGCTTTACTTCAAACTCGTAGGTTTCAAACTCATAAACTTCAAGTGTATGATCTTAAAAACTACAGGCCATAACCAAATGAAACATCAATTAATGTTGGGTCGATTTGACCTGCACTATAGCTCTTACCAGACTTTAATGATGTCACCGTGACAGATGCAGGGCTAAATAACAAAGGATCAATCTTATAGAAATCCATATTAACGGCTTTAAATATTTCCGCAAAGGGACGACCATAATCGCTTGAAGTGCTACTTGGTAGAGCACGCGCTAAATCGGCAGCGGATGTATCATCACTGTTCACAAAAACATGCGCTTGACCTCCAAACAAAATGGCATCATTTGTTCTACCCATACCAGTTAAGAAGTCCGGCGATGGCGGTGGAATTGGTGCACTTGCTACCCCATCTACCACTAGGTTTAAATCGAAACCAATGGTATGGATTTTATGCATCGCCACTTCCAATACGCGCGCTACAATTTGCACTGTACCCGCTAAACTGCGAGTAGGCGTTAAAATCAAAGTAAGATTTTCAGGCTTTACTTTTGCACCGCGTGCGACTTTTTCTATGATTTCTAACGGCGGCACTTTATCAGTTTCTAGCACCAAACAAGTCGCTTCGGCTGAGTCTTGATAATTAAGCTCTTTAAATAACTCTTCACGATTCGCAATTGCACGTGCAGGGCCTGAACCTAAGGAAAAGAATTTTTCATGCTGCAGCGCCCAGCCTGCATACTGACTTCCTAAACAAGCAAGCACAGGATTATTACTGTGTACGGTTAAACCAAACGCCCAATGTGGAAAAGCGCTGCTGGATTGTAATTGCACATACCCCAAACCACCCATACAAATTTCACCGATTAAACGCCCCGCCTCCAAACCTCCTAGTGAATCTATACCAGCATCTATAATCGTACAGCCGTTGCATATTTTTTCTACACCTAGCCTAAGTTGCAGTGCATTTTTAATGAGGGATTGAACCAAGGGGTTAGTTAGCGCATTCACACTAATTATGCTAATTTCTTGCGGCGCACTGGTTTTAGTATTCATTATAGTTATCCCAATTTATAACAAGTTATTTTTAAATACAGATTTAAGTATGGTTTTAAGGACTGCAATTTAATATTCTGAATATCCATCAACCGCTGAAACAAATTTAAGCATTGTTCTCATTCTATCAAGGCGCTTGCAAAGCTGCCGGTGTGCCAACTTGACTGTATGTCCAGCGGCCATCACTGTACATACGGGCTCATCTTTTTTAACATAAGTATTGGGCTGCGGAATATCTGCTGTCCAATCTGGCCAAACTTCCTCCATCTTAATATTGATATCATATGGTGCATAAAAAACAGCATTGGCGATTGACTCTTTGTTTTTTGTCAACTTTATGGATTCAAATTTGATCAACTCAATATTATTGATGCCCAAGCCTCCAGACTGGCAAGACTGAATATGAGAGGTAAGCAAATTTTCTTGTTCAAACTGATACAACGCCAAACTTGCACTTAATCTTGGATTAATTTCCAATATCATCACCTGCTCATTCAACCCACCGTTTATTACCAGAGCATCTAAACTATTTAATCCACGTAACGCGTAGTGAACCGTAATTTTTTTTGCCGCACTTACCATCAGAGTTTTAGTTGAATCATTTATTGAAAAATTGCTTATTATGCCGCCATAGCGATAAGGCTGCGCTGTTATAGGGGCAATTAACTGCTGGTTATAACCAATTCCTTGCACATTGATACCATCTGCCAAAAATAATAAGGAAAATGGAGTTACGGTTTTTACATTTTTATTATTGATATCGTCATTTTTTTTATAGATAGTAATTTCACGTTGAAAATAATCGCCAACTCCTAAGAGAGCATCAGCACCAGCTTTTTGTATATGCATACCACCCGACCCGCCAGCATGCTTAATTAGCCATCCTTTTGGGTTAGCTAAAGCATTAAAACAAACTTCAGGATAATCAATCTGTAAACTGTCTAACACAGCAAAAAAATCAATTGGTTTTTTGATATTAGCCACTGTCTGCGGCAAATTACCAATGACTGGCACTAACTTCGCAATTTCTAAAAGCAGTTCAACGTTGCCTTCAAAACCACTTCCGTAAAGCAATCCAATACAATCACTCAATTGAATTGATTTTAATTGTCTTAAAAAATCAGCAGTATCAAAATTTCCATTGTTTTGTACAAACTCAGGACTCTGTTCTAAATCTCTAAGTTTTACATGTAGCACCGGTTGCGCATATTCTCGTGTATCAACATCTGCAAACGCATCCATTGCGATGACTTCATAACCTGCAGCCATCCCCATTGCTGCATAAGCACGTACTGAAAGCGCTGCAATAATAATTTTTTTAGTAATTTTTAGCCTTTAAGTAGCTTGCCAGCTAAAATAAACGCAGCATTAAAGTCTAAATGTACCGCATGTTTGTCGTGTAGCATTTCTTTAAGTAAGGCGTGTTGAGTTTCGTACTTGAGCTTACCCACAGCCAGTGCGCCAATACCATAAATATTAGTGCCTTCAATCAATTCACCATTTGCCATAGAATTAATACCTTCAATGCCGGATGGCGGAACTGCATTCACATCGGCAACTACCTTTAAACTGCTAGACTGCCCAAAATGAGCCAATTCCAAGACTCGCACGCCTGCTGCTGCTGCGCAAATAGCAACCTCAGTTTGCTCTACCATTTTTTTCTTAGCAGCATCTGTTGAACCATCTACAGCAATCGTATTGATGCCATAACGCTTATTGTAAGCCTCTACTTTTTCTTGTATTTGTGCAACGCCACGATGCCCAACCAATTCAACTTTAGCACCTGCCAGAGCTGCAATCACCGCAGCACAACCGCCTACTGGCCCGCCTGCACCAAAAATACTTACACTTCGACCTGGCAAACCGCGACCAAAATGTTTAACAAGCTCAAACTCTACTTTTGCCATCATGGCAGCAGCCGTCGTAAAAGCACCAGAAGGATCTGAAAAGCTAGAAATTTCAAATGGCACAAACATGCTATTCTTTACAGCGGCCTGCATATCCATTGCTAAGTCAATATCACGTCCACCAATAAATATACTTTCTCGTTTAATGCCAGATGCACTTCGTGAAAAAATAGTATCTTGTGTTAGGCCAGCAACCTCGTGCAACGCAACATTAGTATATGACATAATTTTATCAAAACCCGCGTCATACGCCATATTTACATCAAATGGACTTGCATTTTTAGCCGCGGTGATGAGATGCAATATCGATACTTTTTCCATAAGGTTAAATGCCTATTGATGATGTTGACTAATACTAGCACCTTGATTAAGCCCTTTACTTACTTGGTAACTTAATGTTGGCAAGTGTTTAAATTGCATATTTAATAAATTTTGGTATTTATTTGCTTCTTCTACATTTGCAAAAATGGCAAAACCTGTTGGCCCCCAGGAGCTTTGTCCAAAACAGGGCACTGCTTGTAACTCTAAAAAATTTAGAACTTGCTCAACCGACTTACTGGCATAACGCCCACCCTGTACTGGTGCAAAATAATCACCGGTACAAATTTGTAGCTCACGTATTGCATGTCCAAAACTTGTTAAGTCTTGCTCCGCTAATGCCGGTAAAGCCTGCATTAATATACGATGACTTAATTTCTCAGCAGAAGCCAAACTTGCTTCTGAGAGTGTACGAAAAGCTGTTACCTCCTGCTCACCATGTTTACCTATGTGGGCTTCATCGAATATAAGCAACACACGCCAATCTTCAGGAAAATCTGCACGCGCAATAATGGGCGGCACTTCTGTTAGTTCGCCTCGCCCACCATCTACCACAATACCACCCGATTTAAATGTACCCACACCGATACCAGAGCGGGCTCCACGCTGCGATATTGCTGCCAATTGTTGCAAAGTCAAATTTAAGCCAGACAATTGGTTAATCGCCGAACCAATTGCCAAAGCTAACTGAGTACCAGAACCTAAACCCGCATGTTCTGGAATTAAATGTAAGCATTCCACATTAAATTTATTTTTTATATTTAATACTTCAGTATAGTTTTTAATGATTTTAAAGGTACGCTCATTAAAATTAACTTCATTTTTCAAAATATTAGCATCAAGCAAGTGATGCACATTAATTTCTGTGACTGGAGCATCCAAACCTAGCCCTATACTACCAAAGCGACGACCCAAACCGCCGTTCAAATCAAAAAAACCCATATGCAAACGTGCATTTGCAGTGACATGCACAGACTTGATCATTAACTTTTCAACCATCATCGCAAACTATTTTCTATTAATTTTAGCAAGAACTCTTGCGCTTATTGTAGTGTAGATGAAGTTATTTTTAAATATTGTCTTTTTTGTCTATTTGATTTTTACCATAGATTTTTTACCATCAAACACTTTCCTACATTTAACTAACTTTTAAACCACATTTAACCTATAGCCACGTGACATAAGGTTGGTTATTTGGCACAATAGTTATTAGTTTCAGATTTTAATGGTTCTAATATTTAATTTAATAGATGAATAACGGTTGATTAGTACGTTTCTTAAATTTTTACATACAAAAATTATAAAAACACAACCTCATTTCCGGTAAAAAATCTAAGCATTGAAACTTAAATTAACAAGTCAATTTACGGTGTAATATTCATTTTTAAAATGAACTGCCAACTCATGAATTAAAGGATTAGTATGTCAAGTCATGTAATACCATTTGAAAATTTACGTAACGTTGATGTGCCATCAGTAGGCGGTAAAAATGCCTCGTTGGGCGAGATGATTTCGCAGCTCACTGCAAAAGGTGTGCGTGTTCCTACAGGCTTTGCCACTACGGCAGATGCTTACCGTGAATTTCTGGCACAAGATGGTTTAGACGCTAAAATCAATCATGAGCTGGATCATTTAAATGTAGATGACACACAAGCGTTAGCTATCTGTGGGACAAAAATTCGCAAATGGATTATGGAAACACAATTTCCTGCTACGTTAAATGCAGCAATTGAAGAAAACTATACCCGCTTAACAGCAAGTTCTGCTGCTGGCACTACATTTGCAGTGCGTTCATCTGCAACCGCAGAAGACTTGCCTGACGCTTCATTTGCTGGTCAACAAGAAAGTTTTTTGAATATTCACGGCATTGATCATATCAGACACGCAATTAAAGAAGTCTTTGCTTCGCTATATAACGACCGTGCTATTTCATACCGTGTACATAAAGGCTTTGTTCATGCTGATGTTGCTCTATCTGCTGGCGTGCAACAGATGGTGCGTTCAGATATTGGATGTGCAGGTGTTATGTTTACTATTGACACTGAATCAGGTTTTAAAGATGTTGTATTTATTACTTCATCCTACGGTTTAGGCGAAACTGTTGTGCAGGGCGCAGTTAATCCTGATGAGTTTTATGTGCACAAACCTACGCTAGCACTTGGTTTTCCATCAATAGTAAGACGTACTATGGGCTCCAAACTCATAAAAATGGTGTTTAGTGATGCTACGCAAGCAGGTAAAAGCACTAATACAGTAGATGTTGATCCAGCACAAAGTGACGTTTACTCACTCACCGATGCAGATATTTTAGAGTTAGCGCATTACGCCATGACTATTGAAAGCCATTACGGTTGCCCGATGGATATTGAATGGGGTAAAAATGGCTTAGATGGCAAGTTGTACATTTTGCAAGCACGTCCAGAGACTGTCAAATCACAAGAATCTGCAAGCAATGTTACTGAAACATTTAAATTACAAAAACACGTTGCCAAGCCTTTAGTTGTCGGTCGTGCTGTCACGCAAAAAGTAGGCGTTGGTCCAGTTCGTATTGTGACAGACCCGTCTGAAATGCACTTAGTACAGCCAGGCGACGTGATTGTTGCAGATATGACTGATCCAAATTGGGAACCAGTGATGAAACGTGCAAGCGCACTGGTCACTAACCGTGGTGGCCGTACTTGTCATGCGGCAATTATCGCGCGTGAACTAGGTATTCCAGCGATTGTGGGTTCGGTTAACGCAACAGATATTCTGCGAGAAGGCGAAATTGTAACGGTTTCATGTGCAGAAGGTGAAACTGGATTTGTTTATCATGGTGCACTCGATTTTGAGGTATCTACGCAAGCCAATAGTGCTCTAGGCAAAGCACCATGCAAAATCATGATGAACGTTGGTAACCCAGATATGGCATTTAGTTTTGCAAAAATTCCAAATGACGGCGTAGGTTTAGCGCGCTTAGAGTTTGTTATTAACAATATGGTAGGTATTCACCCTAAAGCTATTTTAAATGTCGATGCTATGCCAACTGCTATTAAAGATACAATTCATAATCGCGCACGCGGTTACGGTAGCCCTAAACAGTTCTATATCGACAAAGTCACTGAAGGTGTAGCGACCATTGCGGCTGCGTTCTATCCAAAACCTGTCATAGTGCGTACCTCTGATTTTAAATCCAACGAATATAAAAAGTTAGTCGGCGGTGATATCTACGAGCCAGATGAAGAAAATCCAATGATTGGCTTCCGTGGTGCGGCACGTTATATGGCGGAAGACTTTGAAGAGTGTTTTGCCATGGAATGCATAGCCATGAAAAATGTCCGTGAAACTATGGGCTTAACTAATGTTGAATTAATGATTCCATTTGTGCGCACGTTAGTTGAGGCAAAAGCTGTCACAGAAATTATGGCAAAAAATGGCTTAAAACGTGGCGAAAATGGCTTACGCCTTATCATGATGTGCGAGATTCCATCAAACGCTTTATTAGCTGAGCAGTTCTTAGAATATTTTGACGGCTTCTCTATAGGCTCTAACGATTTAACGCAATTAACATTGGGTATGGATCGTGACTCTGGAATTTTGGCGGATGGTTTTGACGAGCGTAACGATGCTGTTAAAGAGCTACTAAAATTAGCGATTAGCACATGTAATCGCTTAGGTAAATATGTAGGTATTTGTGGTCAAGGTCCATCTGACCATGCAGATTTTGCAGAGTGGTTAGTAGACCAAGGCATACAATCAATGTCACTTAACCCTGATACGGTAGTAACCACTTGGCAGCGTTTGGCGCAAAAATAAAAGTTTAGGTTACTTTAAAGCTGAAATATAAAAAAGGGTTAGGCTCTAAATTTTGAGCTCAAACTTTTTTTTAATGAAAGATAGATTTTTAGTTAAGAGAAACATCATGATTCAGCAAAAACGTTCTTTATTTATTATTTCGGATGGTACGGGCATTACTGCTGGCGCTTTGGGTAAGTTGCTAGAACATTTTCCAGCAACCTCATTTACAAAAGTGCGCTTACCATTTACCGACACTTTAGAAAAAATTCAGTCCGCTAGAAATAGTATTTTGCAATCTACGCTTGATGACGGTAATCGCCCTGTCGTCATTATGTCATTAGGCAACATAGACTTACGCCATGCGATTAAAGAGGCCGATGCTTATTATATAGATTTATTCAACGCCTTTATTGACCCGCTAGGCTTGGAGTTGGGCCAACAGCCACTTACGGGAGCAGGTATTGCGCATAGCGTAATGGGCAATAGCTATCATGAACGTATGGAGGCTATTAATTTCACGTTAGGTCATGATGATGGTATGACGCATACCGGTTTAGAAGAAGCCCAAGTGATTTTAATTGGTGTATCACGTTGCGGAAAAACCCCTACCAGCTTATATTTAGCGATGCAATTTGGTATTAAAGCCGCTAACTACCCACTGATTCCTGAAGACTTTGAACGTGGTATGCTACCTTCAGTACTTCATCAGCATAAAGATAAACTATTTGGATTAACAATTAAAGCAGAGCGCTTAAGCTCAGTGCGCTCTGAACGCAGACCTGACAGCTTTTATGCCTCATTAGATAACTGCCGTAAAGAAATCGCTAGTGCAGAAAATTTGATGCGTGGAGCAGGTGTAACTTGGGTTGATTCTACAAGTCGCTCAATCGAAGAATTATCTGCCACTATTTTGCAGAAAATCCGTTTGCCACGCACATTAATTTAAGCAAATAATTGAATCAATCACCATTTCACTTTAAGCATATTAGTAGTTCAAACCACTATAAAAAATCACACCTAAAAGTGTTTGCTTCTTTTTTAACTTATTTTGATTGTTTGTTTATTGCTTCTATTAATTGATGGTAGTCACAATTTGTATTACTAATGTGTAGATAAAAGCTAATTTTATTGTACAAAGTCGAAATTATAAAAAATGGCGTTTATATATAATTGCAAATTATTAGTTGTTTGTGAGTCACGATTTGCTAAATTACGATTTGCATTAAATGAGTTAGACCCGATTTAGCAGCAAAGCAAGTTTGATTATTATGCTGCATTTTTATGTTGCTGTGTCAGCCAAGCCTGAGCGAGTTGCGCAGGGATTTGATTATTTATTTTCGCATTTCTGCGAATACGATTGTAAAACACCTCAATATATTCAAACGTCACACGCTTGGCTTCTTCTCTCGTTTTAAATTTGTAATGATGTAAGCATTCAGTCTTCAACGTGTCGAAGAAACTCTCCATAGGCGCATTATCCCAACAGTCGCCCTGACGGCTCATCGATGTTTGCATCTTGTAGCTGGC
>JACMMS010000095.1 GCA_014378915.1 Methylophilaceae bacterium | reverse complement strand
GATGTAGTACCTCACATATCGTTTGTTCAACTACACAAACAACTTTCATGAGTTGACTGCGTTGCAGTACAGGTAAGTCGGTCATTTCTTTTACGTGTGCCAGTAATTCAACACGACAGTAACCAGGGTAATCAATGTCGTATAATAACACCACACGACAAAAATCATCTTGCCATAGTATTTCTGAGGTCGCTTCAGCACAAAGTGCACAGTTATTATTCATTTTGGCTAGTTTTCAATTCTGCTAATGTTTAATTTGCTTAATCTTCACTATTCATTATTCATTTTTATCGCTAACTTTTACTGCTTGCCCAATTTTTGCAGATTTTAACACTGCATTAATTGTTTTACAGTTCATTTTGGCGTCTGCCATACTGAGTAATGGCGTTTTATCGTTTAGCACACAATCAGTAAAGTGTTCGATTTCTAAATTAAAATGATTAGCAGTGGGGTAGCTTTCTTCGAATTTTCGACCATCGTCACTCCACCAGCTTATAGTTGGCACATCATTAGTACCTGGCAATTGCCAAACCGTATGGCATGTGACTGAGCCTTTAGTGCCAATAATCGTATACTCAGATTGGCGACTACATTCAAAACTTGTATCAAAATGACCACGTTTGCCATCCCCAAAATCTATCACGCCGCTAGTGGCAATATCTGCGCCTGTTTCAGCATATTTTGCCATGGCGGTTACACTAATTGGATCGCTATCAAAACAGTGGCGTAATGTATGCACAGCATAAGGGCCAATATCCCACATTGCACCTCCACCACCATCGGTACCATTAGCTAGGCGATACATGCGTGCGGCGCGCATCATAAACGAGTAGCTGGCTTTAGCAAAACGCACTTCGCCAATTGCACCAGAGGCAATAATTTCTTTCACACGTGCGTGTTGCGGATGAAAGCGGTACATAAAACCTTCCATCACTTTGACCTTTGATTGAATTGCTGCCGCCTCAATGGCTTCAATATCTGCAAGTTTAATCGCTAGCGGCTTTTCTATTAGCACATGACGACCACTAGCAATCGCTTTGAGTGCCCATTCGGTGTGTTCGTGATTTGCTAATGGAATATAAATCGCTTGAACATTTTTATCGGATAATAATTGTTCAGGTGAGTCATAAGTTTTGATATGGCTTAGATCTAAATGTTCACCTTGTTTGCGTGGTGCGTATTTCTTAAGCGTTTCTAATGCGGCACCTGTGCGGCGGCTAGCAATCGCAACCAGTTCAGAGTTTCCAGCCTCCATAATTGCAGGCAATAGGCGCTCATTGTCGCGCGCAGCGCCAAGAATGCCCCAACGTAATTTTATAGTGTCTGTCATTTAATTTTCTCTAAGAAGCTGCCAACATGCGGTCTAGGGTGAGTTTAGCTAATTTAGCTTCCTGCGCAGGTACTTTAATTTGATTGACTACGTTGCCATCGGCTAAATTCTCTAATGTCCAAGCTAGGTGCTGTGGGTCGATGCGTGCCATAGTTGAACATTCACAAACTACGTGGCTCATAAATTGCACAAGTTTGCCTTGCGGTTTCATTTGGTCAGCTAGGCGATTCACTAAGTTTAGCTCTGTTCCGATTAGCCATTTGGTGTTGGGGGCTGCGTCAGATACTGTTTTTAAAATGTATTCGGTAGAGCCAACAAAGTCAGAGTTTAAACATACTTCAAAAGGAGCTTCTGGATGTGAGATAACAATGCCATCAGGATGCTCAGCGCGGAATTTAGTGATATTTTGCAAGCGGAACATTTGGTGTACCGCGCAATGACCTTTCCACAATAAGATTTTGGCATTTTTAATCTGCTCTTCGTTTAATCCGCCCATAGGCTGGTCTGGATCCCAAATAGGCATTTGTTCTAATGGAATACCCATTTTATGACCGCTCCAACGGCCTAGATTTTGGTCAGGGAAAAACAATACTTTTTCGCGTTGCTTAAAGCTCCATTCTAGAATTTTTGGTGCGTTGGTGCTGGTGCAAACAATACCGCCATGTTCGCCACAAAAGGCTTTAAGATCAGCGGCAGAGTTAATATAAGTAACGGGTGTAATGGTTCCATCAAAATCTAATACTTTGCTTAACTCACGATAGCTACGCTCAACTTTGGCCAAATTCGCCATGTCTGCCATTGAGCAACCTGCAGCTAAGTCGGGCAGAATGGCAATTTGGTCGGGCCGACTTAAAATATCAGCGACTTCGGCCATAAAATGTACGCCTAAAAACACAATGTATTGCGCATCCAAATCCTCACAATAACGTGATAACTTAAGAGAATCACCTGTGAAATCGGCATGGCGATACACCGCTTCATTTTGGTAGTGATGACCTAATATAACGAGTTTTTTACCGAGTTTTTGTTTAGCGGCAACAATTCGGGCTTGGCAGTCCGCATCGTCTGCAGCTTGATAACGCTCAAATTTAATGGTGGTGGTTTGCATTTCTTACGTCCTTTGCATGATGATCTATGCTTTTTTATATTTGATTTAATGAGCTATTTTAAATCCGGCGGTTTCAAGGTTGAAGTGCAAAAAGTGCAGCATGATGCTGCCTAAAATCACTTGCATCCGGTGTAAACAACTCAGCAGGGCATTTGAACCCTAACGACTTTCGGGGTCTAGTGTTGAGTCTCCACGCAATCGCATCTGACGCTTCCTGGCCGAAGATACTTAAGTCTTCACCTTTGGGCAGGTACTGACGCAGTAAGCCATTGGTGTTTTCGTTAATCCCACGTTGCCATGAACTGTGCGGATCTGCAAAGTATACTTTAACGCCGGTGTTTTCTGTTAATTCAGCAT
>JACMMS010000094.1 GCA_014378915.1 Methylophilaceae bacterium | reverse complement strand
CCACCACCACCACCACCTGTCGTATCAAACACATTGCCTGCTGCTCCAAGCCATTATTATATGCCTGATATTAATGTGGCCAAAATACCTACTGGCGATGTTGGTAGTGACCAGCTACGCTTAACTCAAACCAATAATCAACCTAAACCTAGTGGAGGTGCAGGTGAATTTAGAATGAATTGTGGATTTAGTCATATGAACTTTGATGATCCGATTGTTTTTCCTGGAAAAAAAGGTGCATCTCATTTACATGCATTTTTTGGAAATACAGACACCAACTACTTAACCACTCCGAGCTCTTTGGCTATTTCTGGCAACAGCACTTGCCAGGGTGGTATTGCTAACCGTTCAGCTTACTGGGTGCCTGCAGTGATCGACACCGCTAACAACACTCCAATGAAGCCAGCTGGGTTGGCAGTATATTACAAAGGTAACGATCCCAGAACTTACAGCTTCATTAAAGCACCGCCAATAGGTTTGAGAATGATTGCTGGTAGCATGTTGACGACAACGCCGAAAACAAATTATGCAGCGCACTATTATTGCGATCCTGCAAATGACGCGAATACGGATGGATCTGGCATCTCTGCACAATCATCTTGCAAAGACCATACATGGCCAGATGGCTGGTTAAGTAAAGCTTCAGTGATCATGGTTGTGGTGTTCCCTCAGTGCTGGGACGGTGTTAATTTGGATAGTGCCGACCACAAGTCACATATGGCATATGCGGGTGGATTTACCACAGCTAATGGTTGTCCTACCACTCACCCAGTATTAATCCCATCCATAACTTACAATGTTCGTTATTTTGTTCCTGAAGGCAGTGACACGACTAAATGGAGATTATCAAGTGATATGTACCCCAATACTTCACCTGGTGGTTATTCAGGTCATGGTGATTGGTTTAATGGATGGAAACCAGAAATTATGGATTTAATCGTTAAAAAATGCTTAGATGCTCGTATGGATTGTGGATCAAATTCATTACCTGACGGCCGAGATATGTACTAACAAGTTTGTGAAAATCAATACACTTTTAGAAGAGCTCATATTTCATCAATATGAGCTCTTCTTACTTTAAGCTGCAGTCATCAATCACTTATTACTCATCACTTCTATATGATAGTTACGTAGCCTCAATCATCACTTACCTTTTAAGTAGATCAAATTAATCATGATTTTTACGCTTGCAGTTAAGCTTGCTTTGGATGGACAATCTTTTAATTAATTGTGCGTGAACAAAATGAACTTACGTTTTAGACTTAATCTTTTGATTACAGCGTTGTTGTTGCTTTTTATGTTAGTAGTTGGTTTTACTATGATTAAAGGCACTAAGACGTCTATACAAGAAGGCGTAGAGGCATCTTCACGAGTGACTGTCCAGTTGCTCGACACCGTTATTGTTAGCTCGGCACTTAATCCAGATTGGGGTTATACGCACGATGTCATGAAGCGGTTTTTGGAGCATCTTGGGCACGTGCGCGGTAATGAAATCAAGCTGTATAATGTTAGTGATAGTTTAATTTATCAATCACCTCCTTCTAAATACCGTACTAAAGAAAATCCGCCACAATGGTTTGCTAAAATGTTAGCGCCTACCGAAAAATCGGTTACGCGCTATATCCGATATGGTAAGTTGGTGGTGGAGCCTAATCCTAGTGGCGCTATTCGTGAGGCTTGGGGCAAGATGCGTAATTTGCTGTTTATTGGTGTTGGTTTTTTTATTCTTCTTAACGTGATTGTTTATTGGATGTTAGGCTGGTGGTTGCGACCTTTGCAGCCGATGCTGAAGGCAATTAACAAGATGGGGCAGGGCGATTTAACCACACGATTGCCGCGATTTGATTTGCCTGAATTTAATAAAATTGCGCAAAACTTTAATTTAATGGGTGAATCTTTACAAGCGAGTAGTGCGGAAAATAGACGTTTAGCGCTTATTGCGCAGCAAACAGCAGATGCTGTGATGATTCACGATTTAAATAGCAACATCACATTTTGGAACAGTGCAGCACAAAAAATATTTGGTTATGCCCCAGAAGATATAATTGGAAAATCAGCTTCGCTGTTGACGCCTAAAAATCAAGAGAGTGATTTAGCGCAAAATATCCTAGCCATTAACCAAGGCCATATCGTGGAAAATCACGACACACAGCGCGTTGCGCGAGATGGTCGTGTGATTGATGTTTCTATTTCGGCTGCGCCGTTAGTAGATCCACAAACCAATGAAGTAATAGGTGATATATGTAGCATGCGTGACATCACTGAACGTAAATTAGCCGAAGAAGCATCTAAAAAGCTTGAAGAAAATCGTCAAGTTACACATTTAATTCAACGCCATATTGAAGATGAGCGCCGAAGTTTAGCGCGCGAGTTGCACGATGAGCTTGGGCAATACGTGACTGCGATTAAAACTTTTGCGGTCGGTATCACCAATAAAACTAAAATAGCATCCGAAAATAAAACGCCATCTGTTGATTTTTTGCCCGCAATTGAAAGTAATGCACAAACCATTGTCGCAGCTGCAAATCATATTTACGATGGCATGCATAATATTATTCGGCAGCTACGACCAGGTTCGTTAGATAACCTAGGGTTATCTGAAACCTTACGTGATGCGGTGATGAATTGGCAAAAACAAAATGTTGATATCGCCATTAGCTTACAATTAATAGGAGATTTAGATCATTTAGGGGAAATACTCAATATTAATATCTACCGTATTGTGCAGGAAACAATTAACAACGCCTTTAAACATGCCGAAGCACAATCTATTAATATCGAATTATCACGCAACGTTAGTGTGTTGCAGTTGTGTGTGAAAGACGATGGAAAAGGCATGAATATTGATGAAGTAGATCAATCTAGCCATTTTGGTTTATTGGGCATGCGTGAGCGTGTTGAAGGGCTACATGGCAACTTTAGCTTGGTTTCTAGCTCAGATTCAGGGACAGCTATTCATATTAGCATTCCATTTAAGCGTGCTTAAATTAATAATGGATGTTTAACTTAGTCTTTAAAATAAAGTTTTAAAAACATTGTTACAGGAGTTTAAAAAATAATGAGTCAAATTAATGTCATGCTGGTAGATGATCATGCCGTAGTGCGCATGGGTTTTAAAATGTTACTAGAAACAGCAAGTGATATTAAAGTGGTTGTCGAGGCTGAAAATGGTGAGCAGGGAGTAAAAGGTTATATGGAACATAAGCCCGATGTGGTATTAATGGATATCACTATGCCGGGTATTGGTGGTTTAGAGGCAATTGAGCGCATTATGGCAAAAGATAATCACGCCAAAATTTTGGTGTTATCGGCGCATGAAGATTCTGTTCACCCCAAGCGTGTGCTTAATGCTGGTGCAATGGGTTACTTAACCAAGCGCAGTGCCGCTGAAGAGCTTATTAAGGCTATTCGTATAGTAGCAAGTGGTAAGAAATATTTAGAAGCAAGCGTTGCGCAACAAATGGCAATACAGCAAATTTCAGGTGAAACTAACCCGGTTGATGTATTATCAGAGCGCGAGTTTGAAGTGTTTATGTCGTTAGCTAAAGGTAGAACGACCAATGAAATTGCTGATACATTATGTTTGAGCCCACGCACAGTCGGCACACACTTGTACAATATTAAACAAAAATTAAATGCAAATAACTCGGCAGAAATCGCGTTAATTGCCATGCGCAGTGGGTTAATTGATCCTTGATTATCAATTAAGTAATTGCCCAATCTTAAATGAATGATTAGACTTAACTAATTGTAAGCATATCTCAACATATTGAGCTCACCTGAAGGTGCAATTTCCACGGTCACTTTTGCGCCACTTGGCATTTTGCCAAATTCTGGTGGAATTAAAAATGTAATCAATTTCTGATTGCCCTCAATAATGCCTGTGCCTACTTGCCAATGTTGCCATTCAGATTTAATTGGCAATGTTATTGCCCCTAGTGCCCTTGCCTTTTCTAGCAGTTTGTTTTTTTCTTCACCAAGAAGCAAATTAAATAATTCGACACGCACTAAAAGTGCGGACTGAGGTGTTGAGTTAGTTTGAGCATCTTCGTTTACAGATTGGGTTGATTTAGGTAGTGGGGTAGCTATTACTTGTACTTGCTCAAATCCAGAAGTCACAAAAGCGGCCCAGTAAGGATCGGGCTCTGTATCTTTTAGTGGTGCATTTTGCTTAGCTAGCATGTCTTTACGTTCTTGTTCATCCATTGCGTTTGCAACCACTTTATCTGCTGTGGTAGTTAGCATTGATCTCACAATTTGCTGCGCAATTGTGCCGCCTAAGCAAGCGCTTAGTAGGCTTGCTAAAACCAATAGCAGTGCATATTTTAAAAGTAGTTGAGTATTCACAATTCAAGCTCATTTAATATTACTGTAGTTCCGTACGGCTATAGTTGGCACGTACGCTCACAACTCCACTCAATATAATCAAACCTATCGCTAACCATTCTTGAGCGGATAGTTTTTCATGCCAAATCCACCAGCCAAAAAGACTCGCTAATACAACTGTAACGTAAGCTAAGCTGGCTACAGTCAGCGTATCGCCAGTGCGATAAGCCCGTGTTAACGCCAATTGCGCTACAGTGGCAGATACGCCTAATGCTATGAGTAAGGGCACATCTTGCCAACTGACCGCAGTAAAGTGTTGTAGCAACATCCATGCACCACTGCCAATAGTTGATATCAGCGTGAAATAAAAGACTGTGCGCCAATCGGGTTCATTTGAATTAGCGAGTAACTTAACTGCAATATAGGCGAGTGATGCACCAATACCAGACAACAAGCCCACTGCACCTGCCACCCAATTATTGCTGTGTATACTAGGTTTTAGCAATAAAACCACACCTACAAAACCAAGTATGATTGCCCCGTAAAGCCATTTTTTTGATTTTTCATGATGTAACTCATCTTTTAGAAATAACGGCATAAAAATCGCTAAAAATAGGGGCGATGTGTAATTAAGTGTAATGGCAGTGGCCAGTGCTAATTTACTAATGGCATAAAAGAATAAAACCAGAGAAGCAAAACCGACTAAGGCCCGAGACATTTGCTTATGCATAACGGGTGTAGCAAGTGGTAATTTGCGTAGGGCAATGTAAATATAAATAGCGATTAAGCCGAATATCGAGCGATAAAAAACCAACTCTGCACTGCTAAATTTTTGTGCGCCAATTTTGACCAAAGCACCCATAATAGCAAAGCCTACTGCTGCTACTAACATCCACAGGCTGCCTAAATTTGGTAGCTTGATTTTAGGTAATCTCATAGAATTTGGTTGACTGAATTTTGATTATTGAGAGATTGCTTGGAAAGGTATTTTTCCATTTGTTCCTGATACCAGCTATTAAAATGTGCCAGCCCTTTTTCCATTGGGTGTTGGTAAGGTCCGCGGTGGTTTAAGCCTTGGGTAAATAATGCTTTGCGACCATCATGCATACGTTGGCAAATTTCTTTATCTTCAATCCCTGTTTCTTCATATGCAGCTTGTTGGGCGGCAATATACTCACGCTCAAATAAAGCAATATCTTCTGGATAGTAAAATTCAACCACATTAGTATAGCTATCTACGCCAGTGGGAATTAGGTGTGAAACGATCAAAATACCAAGGTACGATTCAATCATTAAATATGGATATAACACCATCCAAATTGCGCCATGTTTTGGCTGCTTATCGTGATAGTACTGTGATACTTGAGTTTGCCAGCGTTGATAAGCTGGTGAGGCATATTTATCTGGAGCTAGCTTGTAACCCACAGTTTGCGCGCTAAAGTGATCATCAAAATCCCATTTTAATGCAGTGCAATATATAAACTGATGAAGCCCTGGGTGAAAAGGCCCCACATGGTAATCTTCTAAATAAACTTCAATAAAAGTTTTCCAATTGAAGCTGTAATGCTCGATATTAACTTTGTCGAGATGGTAATTTGTAAAATCGAAGTCTGCTGCTACGGTAAGGTTAGAGAGGGTCTTTGCAATATCAAATTTTTGATTATCTTTCTGGTTAAATAGCAGGCCATGCCAGTTATACAAAGGTTTATTCTCTAAATTAAGAAAAGGGTTTTGCTCAAAATGTGGGGCACTTAAAAGCTCACCTTTGGCATCATAAGTCCGGCGATGTAATGGGCAAACAATATTTTGTGGTGTACTACCTAAACTGCCATGACCTTTTAGCATAATGGCTTGACAATGCCGACAAACGTTACTGATTAGCGAGATGCCATCTGCATTGTGGATGAGGGCTTTTGCATCACCCATCCAGTTAAGTGCATAGTAATCACCAGCGTTAGGCACCATTAGCGCATGTCCAATATATTGCGCTACCTG
>JACMMS010000093.1 GCA_014378915.1 Methylophilaceae bacterium | reverse complement strand
GATTTCAATCGGCAGTTCGCCAAACTCACCCTTCGGCGTCTTGCGGTTTTACCGTTCCGAGCATTGCCAGCACTGTTGGTGACAGGCTCCTGCTTATTGTGACCAAGGTGCTCTGCCATTTCTGCTTGCAGCCCACGTTCAACGAGCGCTTTGGTAAAGTTGCTTGAGAAGACCATGCTCACCAATTAAATCTTCAGGCTTTTTATCATTGGATAGCAGGCTATCAATTTAATCGTTGGGTAAGGCTTTTTGTATCGTCATTCTTTATCCATTGCTGAAAATAGCAGTTTCCTGCAAAAGGACGTTTACACAAAATTATTTACACCCCCCATTGGTACAGCATCTTCAACTACTTTTGGAGCACATGTACCGCCTTTATGATGCTTACCTGTGCCTCCCATCGTTTCGTCGCCTTTGGGGCAAGCCATTGCTGATGCCGTAGCAAAACCAAATGCAAGTACTAGAACTAATGATAATAATTTTTTCATGATATTTCTCCTCTTGTTTCGTGTATGAATTTTTCTACAACGATTTCACTTTAATACTAAAACCTGAAACAAACCTGACAAATTTTGTGCTTAATTTTTATATGGGTTAACTCTAATTACTTTGTATTAATATTTAAACTCGTAGATCATTTTGTTTTTATTTTACCTATTGCATGGGCTCAATTTATTTTTTATCTGACGCTAGTTTAACGGCTTCATCTACACTGAGGTCGGTAAATGAAGGCATTTGTAGATTTGAGGGTACCAGCTGTTTTAGTAGTTCATACACTGGATGTTTGAGTCTAGCTAAAAAAAGTTGCTTTTCTTGTTGTGTTATAAAACCAAAAAAATCCTGTAAAGCTTCTAAACTAGTGCTATCAAGATCTGGAGACTCCTCTAAACTTATGATTACTGAATGCAATGAAGACCCTGCCAACAATATCTTCTGCCTGGCTCCATTTATAATGCGCTCAGTATTTGCAAAAAATAGAGGTTCGTCTGGACGTAAAATAATGATGCCATCGACTGGCTTAGCTTCTGGATGATTAGCGATATCCACAAAATCATGGCTTTGTCCAAGTCGACCGAGTACAGAAATTGTTGATTCAGACGACGTTTTTAAAACCACCATGAGGCTAATAATAATCGCAGCTAACAGGCCATCCAATACCCCAAGCCATAACACACCAATGACCGAAGCTATGATCACCAAACGATCTCGGCGCCATATAAAATATGGGCGAAATATAGAGAGTTTAATTGTGTGACTTACTGCATAGATGACGATAGCTGCGAGTATCGGGTCTGGCGTCATGGCAATGCTCGGTAGCGTCGTAAGTACAATAACAAGTACTACGAACGAGGCAAACAATCCTGACAAACGACTGACAGCACCTGCAGCTTCATTGGCCGAGGTTCCAGAGTAGCCAGCACCTACTGGCATGCCATGAAACAATCCAGAAACCAGGTTGGATAGGCCTAATGCCAGCAAGTCTCGATTAGGAGAAGTATTATCTCCGTGCTTGATTGCAAAAACTTGAATAGAGCTGTAGGACTCTGAGTATAAAATCATCGCCATGGCAAATGCAAGTTCACCCAATCTTAGCCATTCTTCTCCAGCCAATACGGGAAGCGACGGCGATTCGAGCTTTAAATAAATGTGACCAACTAAATGAATCTGATATTGGGCTAAGTTCAGCCATTGACTGCATGAAATACCCAAGGCGATCACAATAAGCCCACCTGGTAATCGACGAAAACGAGCAAATAAAAATAATAAACCTAAGCCTATTACTCCAATTGCAATACCAACAATATTCCATTGTGCTATCTGGGCCAGCAATTCTGATGAGAGTCTGAAAATATCGGTGTGAGTAGTATGAACCCCAGTCATGCTAGCAAACTGTTTTATTATAATAATAATGGCAAGACCAAATGCGAAGCCACGTAAAACAGGCTTAGAGATAAAGTCAGTAACTTTCCCCATTTTGGCTAACCCTGCCATTAAAAAGATACATCCTGTCACCACGACTAATCCAAAACCTAATATCAATCGATGTGCACTATCAATATTTGAAAAAGATATTGTTGTTGCAGCCAATACGGCCGCGGATGATGATGTCGCAGAGACAATCGCAAAACGGCTTGTACCGAACAAGCCATAACAAAGTAACCCTGCAAATAATGCGATGATGCCCGTTTGTGGAGGCAAGTTACCAATGCTGGAGTAAGCCACGGCCTCTGGAAGTAGAAGCCCAGCAATTGAGAGTCCTGCAATAACATCTTGCCATTTAAAATTTGCAAGACTGATGTTTTCAAAATAGTTAAACAATTAACAGCCTTTTAATAGACTTCAATTAACTATTGAATAGTTTTTAAACTATTTTGCAAGGAATTAAAGCATCTTCATCAAATCCATACACAGCACACATACGATGGTAACCATCGGCAATAATTACTTTCCCATTTGCCTTATCTCTTACAAGAAGCAGTGGGGATAGTGACTTACCCGCTATTATTTTCTTTTGATCTATTTTGACATGTGAATTACTCACGCCCAATAAAGACAACCTAGAGGCTCTAAATATGTCTTTTGCATGGAAGCTCACCATAGGTGAGGCTTTGAGCTGTTGAGAAAAACCAGCGGCTGTTTTTACATCATAGATTAGGCTTAAATAAGATTCTGCCGCAGGATAATCATGCTCTTCCGGTATCTCAAGCCATTTAAGTAAGACAGAAGTAATAGTTTTGTTTTTGGTGATATTTTTTGGTTTTGTTTTACTTGCCATGAAAATCTACAATCTTAATTTATGAACGGAATTACATATAAAATAATGTACCACTAAATCAGGTTAAATCCCCTACTACTAGTAAACCAGCTAATCGAGTAAGGTTATTGAATAACAATTAGCGGTTGAGTTGATTAAGTGACTACTAGGGGAGTCCTTTAACAGCCCTTGGTCAGAACTGTTAGTCTTCACCTGAAAAGTGCGTATGCCTAACGCCAAAGTGAGTTGTATATCACGCAAATGACCTTTATGGTTCACAAACATTTTGTCAGCCACCATCATGCTGACTGCTTAAACAGTATCAGTCAAGAATACTGTTAATAGCAAGAATATAAAAGCTTGAAATAATTTTATTTTTTTAAAATCCATAGCTGTTAATTTACGAGAATCAGATTAAGTTTAAATAATACCAAAAATTAATAATATTTCTAAAAAGAAATAATTGGATTGAAGTAGTTGATACTAAGTGAGGGAACAGAGCGTCGTTATTACACCTAATTTATGAATTCAATACTTCATACTTTTTTCGTCTAAATTTTTATCGCCACCTAAAACAATCAAAAATAACTTACAGTAGTATACCCCTCTGTACTATATAGAGAAATAAACGAGCCATACTATACAAAATAAACAAAAGCTTTTGAATCGCGTACGCCGCATTCGTGGGCAAGTTGACGCCATCTGCGTATTACGGCTATCGTGACCGATCAAAACGGTCTATCGTGACCAGTTGCGCATGAAATAATATTACGCGTTTAAATTGTATAGGTGCGGTCAAGATAGGTCGATACTTTTCTCCTTTAATTGATTTTTAGCAGTGGT
>JACMMS010000092.1 GCA_014378915.1 Methylophilaceae bacterium | reverse complement strand
TAAACCCTAATGTTAACTGCGCCTGTATAACACTGCGCTCTTCAATACTGAATTGATTGTAATTTCCCATGCAACATTTTCCTACGAAAAATGTTGCACTTCAAATTTGAGCGCGTCCTGTTTACTTTATAGTAGATTGTTTAAATAGATGACATCCACTTAGCTTTAATTAAAAAGCACTTGGTTGATATCAAATTAGCCATATAAGTGTTGCGTATTGATGTACTCAATCACGCTATTAGGTGTGATGTACCGCACACTTTGTTTAGCTTGTAATTGTTGGCGTATAGTCGTTGCAGAAATATCTAACTGGGTGACTTCTTGCATAGTGATATGACCTTTAGCCGAGTGCGTTAAATCATCAATATGTTCGGTGTAATGTTGATGTAATAAAGCTTGCAAGGCTGGCGCTAGTGCTTCTTGTGATGTTTTAATTGTTCTAACCACTGATACAATATGGCATAAATTGAGTAATTCATCCCACCTATGCCAAGTATTCAATTTAACAAAAGCATCGCTACCCATTAATAAGCAAATGCTGACGTCATTGCCGAGTTCAGCACGCAAACTTTGTAAAGTGTCAAACGTGTAAGAGGGACCATCACGCTTTAATTCGCGCTCATCCAACTTGAAAGTAGGGTTATCTGCTATAGCCATTTGCACCATGGCTGCGCGTTGTGAGGCAGATACTTGGGGTGTATTTTTGTGAGGTGGATTGGCCGATGGAATAAAGCGCACTTCATCTAAATGCAACGCATCCGCTAGCTCCTGTGCCATACGCAGATGACCGTGATGGATGGGGTTGAACGTGCCGCCCATAATACCAATCATGTGATGCAAGGGTGCAGTCATCTTGGTTCACTCATGTGAATTAAGATGAAAATTAAGCGCGCACTTGTCCATCACCCAACACTATATATTTGACTGAGGTTAAGCCGTTTAAACCTACTGGACCGCGGGCATGCAATTTATCGGTAGAAATGCCAATTTCAGCGCCTAGGCCATACTCAAAGCCATCTGCAAAGCGCGTGCTGGCATTGACCATGACAGAGCTTGAATCTACTTCACGCAAAAATTGGCGTGCTTTTGTATAGTTTTCTGTGACAATCGCCTCTGTATGTTGCGATGAATGATCGTTAATATGGGTAATCGCCTCATCTAAACCGCTTACGACTTTACTCGAAATAATGGCATCTAAATATTCTGCGTAATAGTCCTTATCCGTTGCAGGTTTTGCATCGCTCACGAGCGCACAAGTTTCTAAACAGCCACGGATTTCAATGCCCTCAGTTATCAGCATTTGAGCGATTTTTGGCAGCATTTCTTTTGCTACAGAACGTGCAATTAGAAGTGATTCTGCTGTATTACAGGTGCCCAAACGCTGTGTTTTACTATTTTTTATAATCGCTAAAGCTTTAACTAAGTCGGCATCATCATCCACGTATACATGGCAATTGCCATCTAAGTGTTTAATCACTGGTATGCGCGCTTCATTGCTGACACGCTCAATTAAGCCCTTGCCACCACGCGGAATAATCACATCTACGTATTGTTTCATGGTGATTAGTTCGCCTACTGCGGCGCGGTCAGTCGTTTCAATGACCTGCACGGCGGCGATTGGTAAACCAGCTTTTGTTAACCCCTCATGTACTAATTTAGCCAATGCTTGGTTGCAGTGAATGGCCTCGCTACCACCACGTAAAATCGCCGCATTGCCAGATTTAATGCATAAGCCCGCTGCATCTACAGTCACGTTTGGGCGTGCTTCATAAATAATACCAATGACGCCTAAAGGTACGCGCATATTGCCAATTTGTATGCCAGAAGGACGGTATTTTAAATCGGTAATTTCGCCGATCGGGTCATGAAGTGCAGCTATTTCTTGCAAACCTTCAGCCATTGTTGCGATACTTTTTTCTGTAAGCGATAAGCGATCTAACATCGCCGTTTCCATACCAGCGGCTTTAGCAGTATCTAAATCGAGTTGGTTGGCAGCTAATAGCGCAGATTTTTCGCGGATAATGGCTTGTGCGATCGTGGTGAGCGCAAGATTTTTAGTCTTAGCGTCGGCTTTAGCCATCGCGCGTGAGGCGGCTCTGGCCTGCAGACCAATTGTTTGCATATAATCTTTGATATTCATTATTAACTCATTTAACTTGTGGTGTCATTTACAAAAGCACTTAATTTAGCCCAAAAAGTCAGCCTTTATTCCCTGCGTTTACCTACTCTTGCCAAGCCGTAGCAGAGTCTTGATATCTCCAGCCAGGCATTGCTATGCGTTAAACTCATCGGCATCATCCCTTTAGCTATTTTGTCGATATCCGCTAGCTTAGCTAAAGCGGCTTCTAGTTGGCGTAAGCTCAAGCGACTCAGTGCTCGCCTCACTAAATTTTGTCTATCACCAAAAATACGTGCTTGTGTCATGGCATTGTTGAGGTTTTCGCCACGTGCTTCAGCATGTTTAATCCGCACTAATGGGCGCAGTACCCACATGAGCGGGTTCATTACCGCTACAGCCTGTTCGCCCTCATGTTGCAAGCCTTGAGCTATGCGTACCACACGTTCAGCATCGCCTGCTAATACCGCTTCACCAAGTTGAAAAGCATCAAATCGCGATACATTTAATACTGCTTCACGTACATCGCTATCGGTTAATTTGCCCGCTGGATAGAGTAATCCAAGCTTTTGAATCTCTTGATGAGCCGCTAATAAATTACCTTCTACTTGATTAGCAATAAACTCTAAAGTAGCATCATCAGTGATCTGACCTTGTAAGCCCATGCGCTGTGCTATCCATTGTGGTAATGCATTGATACTCACTTCACTCAAGGGAATACAAGCCGCTGTTTGTTCTAAATTAGTATACCAAGCGCTGTTTTTACTATCACGCTCCAGCGTTGGCAGCACAATAATCACCGTAGTATCCACCATTGCTTTATTAGCTAATTGCGTAAGTGCTTTGCCGCCTTCTATGCCAGGTTTACCTGTAGGAATATGTAGCTCAAGCAAGCGCAAATTCGAGAACAACGACATAGACTGATCAAAATGAATTAATTGCTGCCAATTAAAATAACGGTCAACTGTAAAACTGGTACGTTCCTCACAACCTGCTAGGCGCGCACTTAAGCGAATTGCATCTAAGCACTCTTTTTGCGCTAACGGCTCATCTCCCACTAATACATATAAGGGCTGTAAGCCCTTTTTCAAGCTGGCTTCGAGTTGTTCTGGTTTTAGAAGCATCGTATTTAAAAGAACAGCGCTATAAGAGTTGAGTTCGCTTAAACTAGACGTCTAAGGTTTAGTTACTGCATCATCAGCGGTCGATGATGGGCGAAATCTAGTAAGGCGGCGTAATAAATTATTAAGCACATCACTGCGCATATCAGAATATAAACGTGCCTCTTCACCCTGTTTAGCGAGCAGTTCTGCATCACTATAAGAAAAATCACGGCGCACTTCTATGATTTGTTCTTGTGTCCAAACAGCATCTTTAGCACCACGCAAACGATAATGTACCCGATAAAAAAGCTCATACTCTTTGACCACCCCGCCTCCACTCAAAGACAAAATGCGTTTTTCATTTTGCTCGCTTGATAGTTCCAAAAGTACATCGGCATTTTCTGCTGTAGGTAATACTTTAATGTTATTAGCGATTAAGTTTTTGCGTAATGCTTTAGATATGCTCAGTGTTTGCCCTTGCAAATAGATGCTGTTAAAAGAAACTTCGGCTTGCCCACGCAACTGAAAACCGCAGGCAGCAAGCTGGCTTGCAATCATCAAAAAACTGAGGGCTAATCGCAAAATTCTAAACATAGCTTGGCTCCATTAGCTCACAACAATATTAACAAGTTTGTTGGGCACAACAATTATTTTACGCACTCTTGCGCCATTGACTAAATACTTTTGTACAAAAGGCTGTTCTGTCGCGAGTTTTTCAATGGTCGCTTTGTCCATTGTTTTTGCAACTGTTATGTTGCCGCGCAACTTACCATTGACTTGAATAACTAACGCCACTTCATCTTGCACCATTGCCGCTTTATCTGCAACAGGCCAATCCGCATCGACTAGCTTCCCGTTAGGGTTAAACTCCCCCCATAGCGCATCGCAGATGTGCGGCACAATGGGAGATAGCAATAAAATGGCAGTTTGCAAGACTTCTTGCCGCACAGCGCGAGTGGTTTCATCGGTATTTTCAACTTTTGCTAGCGCGTTCATCAATTCCATGACCGATGAAATGGCGGTATTGAATGAGTGGCGACGACCGTAATCATCTGCTACTTTTTCAATAGTTTGATGTAGCTGTAAACGTAAACTTTTAAGCTCGGCTGTTAGTTCGCCTTGGGTGTAAGCAGCAATACTGCCTAATTGTAGGTGGTCGTAGCAAGCTTTCCATAAACGGCGTAAAAATCGATTAGCACCTTCAACACCGCTATCAGCCCATTCTAAACTTTGTTCAGGCGGTGCAGCAAACATCATAAATAAACGTGCGGTATCAGCGCCATAAGTATCAATCAATGCTTGAGGGTCTACGGTGTTGCCCTTGGATTTACTCATTTTGGAGCCATCTTTAAGCACCATGCCTTGCGTGAGCAACTTTGTAAAAGGCTCGTCATTTTCAATCAGACCCACATCGCGCATTAACTTGTTAAAGAAACGCGCATAAAGTAGATGCAAAATCGCATGCTCGATACCGCCCACATATTGGTCTACAGGCAACCAATAGTTCGCGCGTTCATCAACCATGCTATTAGCCGCATCAAAGCTGGCGTAGCGCGCAAAATACCAAGATGATTCAAAAAATGTATCTAATGTATCAGTTTCACGCGTGGCTTTAACGCCGCAAGATGGGCAAGTAGTTTCGAAAAAGCTAGGGTCTTTTTTAATTGGAGAACCTACACCGTCCATCACCACGTTTTCTGGTAATACCACTGGCAATTGGTCAGCAGGCACAGGCACTTCACCGCATTTTGGACAGTGAATGATAGGAATAGGGCAACCCCAATAACGTTGGCGTGAAACGCCCCAATCGCGGAGTCGGTATTGAGTACGTTTCTTACCTAAGTTTCTTTGATTTAAATCTGTTGAAATAGCATCAAATGCTTCTTTAGGAAATAAGTCGTTATATCTTTCAGAGTTTATTGTAATAACTTCATTTTTTTCTGAATACCAATTTTTCCATTTACTCGCTTCAAACTCATAATAACCGTAATCTTCTAAAGGTCTTGATTTTTCTTTAGTTCGCCAAACAGTATTTTCATATATTGGTTTTATGGGAAGCTTGTAATTGGTAGCAAATTCAAAATCACGTTCATCGTGCGCAGGCACAGCCATCACAGCGCCTTCGCCATAGCTAGCTAATACATAGTTCGCAACCCACACTGGTAATTGCTCACCATTCAAAGGATGTGTCACAAACAAGCCTGTATCCATGCCTTTTTTCTCAGCAGTGGCAACATCAGCTTCTGCCACGCTGCCTAGTTTGCACTCATCAATAAAGGCTTGTAATGCTCGATTATTTTGCGCAGCCAATGTAGCAAGCGCATGCTCAGCCGCTACAGCCACATAAGTCGCGCCCATTAAGGTATCTGGACGAGTGGTGTATACCTTAAGGTTTCCACTTTGACCAACAATAGGAAACTCAACCTCGCAACCGTAGCTTTTACCTATCCAGTTGCGTTGCATGGTTTTAACCTGCTCAGGCCAGCCATCGAGTTTGTCTAAATCATTCAAAAGCTCATCCGCGTAAGCGGTGATCTTCATGAAATATTGTGGAATATCACGTTTTTCCACAAGGGCGCCACTACGCCAGCCTTTACCATCTATCACTTGCTCATTGGCTAAAACGGTTTGGTCTACTGGGTCCCAATTGACTGTTGCAGTTTTTTTGTAGATCAAGCCTTTTTTGAAAAGCTCGGTAAATAGCCATTGTTCCCAGCGGTAATATTCTGGTGTACAAGTAGAAATTTCACGGTTCCAATCCACGGCTAAACCCAACTGTTTAAGCTGGGTTTTCATATGCTCTATATTTTCATAGGTCCATTTTGCAGGCGCAGTATTGTTTTTAATTGCCGCATTTTCTGCAGGCAAACCAAACGCATCCCAACCCATAGGCTGCATGACATTAAAGCCACGCATACGATGAAAGCGACTTAATACATCGCCGATGGTGTAGTTGCGTACATGACCCATATGCAAACGACCGGATGGGTATGGAAACATAGATAAACAAAAGTATTTTGGCTTATCTGATACTTCACAAGCGGCAAAGGTTTTATTATTTTCCCATGATTTTTGTGCGGTTTGTTCGATCTCTTTGAAAGGGTATTGCTGTTGCATGTGCAGGACTTAGAGGTAAATTTTAGATTTGAAGATTATACCTCTAAGCAGGGTGGTCGTCATTCCGCACATTACATGTTTCCGTTGTATTGCCGCCAGCTAGATAGGGTGGCCATGAGTAGGATATTACAAATTATGCAACGCGTGAGGTTAGAACCCACCTACATATCTACTTTTAATTGCTAAATTTAGCAGACAAAATAAAACTAATACCTCATTGCTGTCTTGATATTATTTGCTGTGTATTGCGGCAAATAAACAGCCTAAAAACAAAAGCGCCCAGACAACCTCCTCAGCGTAATGCTAGGGTTTTATTAGTCATTGCAATTGTTAATATTGTCATGCCTAATAATATCTGCACACCGCCCATCCACTGCGCGGTCAATCCATCCGCGGTAAATAGTTGGCCGCGTTTAGTAGTACCCGCAAAATGACCAGAAAAAATCGCCAGCAAACCTAAACCCAACCTAACCGCCGCGAACAAACCTGCTATGTCAAAGGCAATACGTTTTTGGCGTTTTTCGTCTTGGATTTTTAGGTCTTCAGGATTTTGGATGGGTGATGTCTTTTATTTTAGTAAATTGACTTGTAGAGTAACTTTAAATCCAACTAGCCAATGGTGGGTCACTTAATGACCTAAGCGGACAATATTGCAAACCTCGTAAAACATAGGCTCGTCACCAAGTGAGATGGCACATTTCGCCATTGACTCTACAAACCAAATTGCAATAAGCTTTTCTACCTCTGACTTTGATGAAGGAAATTCAATACGTTCATATGTGCCTTTAACGGTTCCATCTTCCGTAGCCTGTGACTTAAATGCTCCCGTGCGACCGATTGGTTTCGCCATTTCATTAACCTCATATAAAGTAATTGTAGGGTGGCTCTTGAACCAACGCGGTTTGCTTCTCTTTTATTATTTTAACGCGTGGGTAACAAGTTACCCACGCTACAAATGCTGTTAAACCCTGCCGAATATTAAGCTTAGCTTTAGAGATGGGGCCCCTGCAGCGGGTCGCTTATGACTTGCACATTGTAATCTTTATATCAACTCGAACAAGTAGGTAACAAGCTCCACACCAAATGTGAGTAAACTTATTTTAGCTGATCAAAAATACTATTCTTAATCGCTTCCATTTCACCAATACCATTCACAAATACATGCTTAGGTGCGCCGCTCAAGCCGCTATTTGCCCAATCTACATAGTATTTAACTAGCGGTTTAGTTTGGCTGTGATAAACATCTAAACGGTTTTTAACTACTTCTTCTTTGTCGTCTTCACGCTGCACTAAATCTTCACCTGTGACGTCATCTTTACCTGCAACTTTTGGTGCATTGAATTTAACATGATAAGTACGGCCACTTGCTGGGTGGCTACGGCGCCCGCTCATCCGCTCTACAATCGCTTCATCTGGCACGTCAATTTCTACTACGTAATCAATACCAACTCCAGCATTTTTCATAGCTTCTGCTTGTGGAATGGTGCGTGGGAAACCATCGAATAAAAATCCAGCTTGGCAATCTACATCTTTAATGCGCTCGCTTACTAAGCCGATAATCACTGCATCTGGCACCAAACCACCGCTATCCATAAAACTTTTAGCTTTTAAACCTAGTGGTGTGCCCGCTTTAACTGCGGCACGTAACATATCACCTGTAGAAATTTGTGGAATATTGAATTTTTCTTTGATGAATGTTGCTTGTGTGCCTTTGCCCGCGCCTGGTGCCCCTAATAGAATGATTCTCATACTTTTCCCTAATGATAATTTATAGTGTTAATTTTATTTGGTGTTTATTTTTGAAATTACATCAGTGCAAATGGTTGTATAAATAATTAGCAATTGCGACAAACTTTTCTACTGAAAGATTTTCAGCGCGAAGTTGTGGATTGATGTCTAGTTGCGTAAACCCGTGGTCATCTAACATACCTTTAAGTGTGTTGCGTAATGTTTTGCGGCGCTGTCCAAAGGCGTTTAGCACGACTTTGGCGAATAATTTTTCATCTGCAGCCGTGAAAGGCAAGCTAGCATGCGGCACGCAGCGGATAAACGCAGACTCAATTTTTGGTGGTGGGTCAAATGCTTCTGGCGGTACAGTAAATAGATATTCCATATTGAGTTTGTATTGCAACATGACACTTAGGCGGCCATAGGCTGGAGTTGAAGTCGCTGCCACCATGCGTTCGACCACTTCTTTTTGCAGCATAAAGTGCATATCAATAATGGTTTGCACGTTATCTAGCAGGTGAAATAAAATCGGGCTGGAAATATTGTAGGGTAAGTTACCTACAACACGTAGTTTTTGTAAGTTAGCGCTATCACCTATGCTTTTAAAATCAAACTTAAGCGCATCAGAGTTATGGATAGTGATCTTATCTAAAGGATAAAAACTTTGCATCCAACTGATAATATCTCGGTCAATTTCTACTACATGTAAGTGTTGTAAATCTTTAATTAACGGTTTAGTGAGCGCACCTAACCCTGGACCAATTTCTACCATTAAATCATTAGGTTGGGGTGTAATGGCATTAACTAATGCTTGAATAATAGCCTGGTCAGTTAAAAAATTTTGACCGAAACGTTTTTTTGGAATGTGTTTCATACTGCCTTAATGATTGAGGCTGACTTTTTGGACAGCGTTTTTTTGAGACATCGCTCTTTGTGATAGCCCTTTTTGTGACAAATATATGGCCAATTCAATGGCTGCGAGCATGCTGCCGAT
Source organism: Methylophilaceae bacterium (assembly GCA_014378915.1). Lineage (GTDB taxonomy): Bacteria > Pseudomonadota > Gammaproteobacteria > Burkholderiales > Methylophilaceae > JACMMS01. The sequence continues at coordinate 17,160 of JACMMS010000092.1, read as the reverse complement.
TTCAACTCCGCCCTTACCAGCTAAGTCTAATGCTGTGCCGTGGTCAACAGAGGTGCGGATAATTGGCAAACCTAGCGTGACATTCACACCCGTGCCAAAGCTGGCGTGTTTGAGCACAGGTAGCCCTTGGTCGTGATACATGGCTAAAAATGCATCGGTAGTAGCGAGGTTACCTTGAGAGAACATGGTGTCGGCAGGCAGTGCACCAATCAGATGTATCCCATCAAGTCTTAATTTATCTAGTACTGGGTTAATGGTATTAATTTCTTCCATGCCTAAATAGCCACCTTCACCAGCATGCGGGTTTAAACCAGCCACTAAAATACGTGGGTTTGAGATGCCGAATTTTTGTACTAAATCGGCATGCAGAATCCGAATGGTATTTTCTAAATGTGATTGTGTAATAGCGCTGCTGATGGCACTTAATGGTAAATGTGTCGTGGCAAGTGCAACGCGCATACCTCCGCCGACTAACATCATTACGACTTGAGGCGTGTTCGTGAGTTCTGCTAAAAATTCAGTATGTCCGCTAAACGCAATGCCTGCATCGTTAATAATGCCTTTATGCACTGGTGCGGTGACCATTGCATTAAATTCATCACTCACACAGCCTTGTGCTGCCTGTGTAAGCATATTAAGCACAGCACTGCTATTGCTGGCATCTAGTTCCCCTGCAATGGCTTTATTTTTTAGCGGTATATGATGCACAACTAACGTGCCATTACCTTGGTGCGGCAATTTGTTAACCACATGATAAGGCAATATGTTGAGCGATATATTGAGCAATTGAGCACGTGCAGTCAATGCGTTGATATCTGCGATTATGACGAGGTTGGCATTAATTGCCTGAATAGCAAGCATCGCGCATACGTCTAATCCGATGCCTGCGGGTTCGCCAGATGTGATAGCAATGGTGGGTAGAGAGTTGTTCACGTGTTAATTGTGCAAATGCGTATTTGTTAGAATTTAGCTGTTAGAAATTAGCATTAAAACTTATCTTCAAGGCGCATTTCAACATAAGCACGATCGCGCAATTCACGTATCCAGTCTTGATAAGCTTCCTCTGATTTGCGCGCTCTAATTTCTTGGCGTGCTTTTAAGCGGGCAGCCTCTTTACTCATATCTTGTTGACGGCGGTCTAAGACTTGAATGAGATGCCAGCCAAATGGGGTGCGAATGGGGTCACTAATTTGATTGGGTTTTAATTCATTCATGGCTTTTTCAAACTGAGGAACAGTGTCTCCTGGGTTTACCCAGCCCAAATCCCCGCCATTATTAGCCGAACCATCTTCTGAATACTGGCGTGCCATATCTTCGAATTTAACGCCTTTGTTATCTAAGCGCTCTTTAATGCCCTCTAACTTACGTTTGCCATCTGCTTCAGAAACCACTTCATTTAGTTTAATTAAAATGTGGCGCACATGCGTTTGTTCAATCACTAATGCAGCGGCACCACCACGTTTATTAGTGAGCTTTAAAATATGAAAGCCGTTTGGGCTACGTAATGGTGGACTTAAATCGCCTACCTGCATATTTTTAAGTGCATCGGCAAATAATACAGGTACTTGCGCAGCAGATTTCCAACCCAGTGAACCGCCTTCTAAGGCATTTGGTGCATCAGAGAAACTAGCCGAAACCTCGGCAAAACTTACGCCATTTTCTAGTTTTTTGATAGCTTCTTCAGTTTTTGCCTTTAGTTTTTGTAATGTTTCTGGGGCGCTGTCTTCTGGTGTACGAATTAAAATATGTGATATTTCATATTCCCCTTGGTCGCCACCACTCGCTGCTTGCGTGGTTAAGAAATTGTCGATTTCAGCATCGGTAACATTGGTACGGCTATCCACTTCACGTTCGCGTAAGCGTGCTAGTAAAACCTCGGTACGGATATCCTCACGAAATTTATCAAATAAAATGTCATCTTTTTCTAATGCTAATTTAAATTCAGGGACAGATAATTTATTTTGCTCAGCAATCCGCTCTATGGTTTTGTCGAGTTGCGTGTTGTCAACTTTTAGCCCAGTTTGTGCAGCAAATTGAACCTGTAAGCTATCAGAAATTAAGCGCTCTAAAATTTGTTTTTCTAGTATGTTGTCTGGAGGAAGCTGAGTGCCTTGTTTTTCTAGCTGGGCTTTAACCGTTTTAATGCGGTCATTGAGTTCTTGTTCAGTGATGACGCTTTGATCTACCACTGCCACAATACGGTCCATTTTGTCGATATTGTTTGCCGCGTAAGCTGGCAGAATTTGCAGGCTGATTGTTGCAAAACACATAATGAATAGAGCGCGTAAGGTTTTATGCATAATTTTTGTATTGGCTAGCAAGTTAAATACTAGTACCTTGAATAGTTGAGTAGTGTTCATAAGTAATAAGCTGATCGCTAAATTATGGACAATGTTAAGGCTTAAGGTTGCGTGTTTAATGAAGAATCATTAGGTAAGATGTTTTGCTGCCTGTAAGCATCTGGTAATTCACTGCTGGTTTGAAAGCCTGCAATATCACGCCTCAATAATTTAAGTGGGTTTGAGCCAATAGAAGCCAAACCACCTAACTCCAGTTGAAAAAATAATGCATAGTTAGCATTTGCTGTTGCCGTTGATACGCGTTGTACAACAGTGCGTGTTTGCCAGCAACCTGCATCGTATTCTATGCCTGCTAGCGCTTCAATATTTTTCTTTTCACGCAATGAGTAGTTCCAGCGGCCTATACCATACCAACCACGTCCAAATGGCCATTGGCCTGAGGTATCAATTTGCTCCAACAATGCATCTGTATACCGATAACCAAAATTAAACAATTTACCAGGCTCAGGATTGTAGCGTGCTAAAAAGTTACTTCTCACAAGGCTGTTAGTATTTGGGCTGTATTGCAAAAATGTATCAAAATTCCATTTGCTAGATAATCTAGCGGTGAGCGAGCCTATGAAGTCAGAAGTATTGCGTTTGGTAGCTATTGCGCCAGGTAAAATGACTTTTTGATCGGTGAAGTAAAAGCGCTGACCTATGGTTGCAGCAAGTTTCTCATCGCCAGAGTTGCTATCAATCATACGTGTGGTAACGGCTAAGCTGAGTTGATTGGCATTATTAATTCGGTCATTGCCAGTAAATTGATTTTCACTAAATAGCGTGCTGAAATTTAAGTCTGCTAGCGCTGTATCAAACACTGGCAATTGGTCTTGATTACGATATGGAACATACACATAGTAAAGCCGCGGCTCTATTGTTTGTGTATAGTTATTTTTAACAATATTCACGTTTCGATCAAAATACAAACCACTATCTAGGCTAAAAATAGGCAAAGTTCGCGAGGCGGAATTATTGATGACATTAGCGCCATTAACGACGACATTATTATTATTGAGGCTGTAATTGGTGATATTGACGCCAAATTTTGGCATAATGTAACCATACGACCTCAGTAAAGGCACCCTAATACTAGGGTAGGCGTAAGCACGGCTACCTGTGGCCGCAATTGGTGCGCTTGGATCACGCTGAAAATAAGTATATTGGCTAGTTAATAGCGCTGTAGCCAAGTCCCAATCTTTAGTAGCATTCAAATTTAAACTCGGTAAAGATTGATAAGGGTATGAAACGCCATCTAATGTTTGATATTTTTGTACTAGGCCGTTAAATTGCCAAACATCTCCATAGTAAGAAACGTTTGCGCCTTGAGGCAAATTGACTCGGCTTGTACTGGTGATATGTGTAGATAACTCTGAAAAATATTTGTCGTCAGATACCTTTTCTAATGCATAACCTGCTGACCAGCCATTACCAAAGTTTTGCGTGTGTTTTAAATTCGCAATATAACGAGAGTCCCCAGTTTGCTGGTCATTATTCAAATATTCAATGTTATCAATACCTGAATATTGCTCACCTAAATATCTAAATTCTCCCTGTAGTTGTACGCCGCGCTTACTTAGATAGCGTGTAGCAAACGTAGCATCTTTATTAGGCGATATATTCCAGTAATAAGGTGTGAGTACCTCAAAACCACTTTTACTGGTGCTACCAATCGTCGGCGCAAGCAGGCCAGACTCACGTTCACCGCTAAACGAAAAGCTTAAATAGGGCGAATAAAGTATCGGCACGCCTTTAAACTCAACTGAAGCATTTTTTGCAACGGCAGTTTGTGTGTAGCTATTTAATGTCATGTCTGAAGATTTAATATACCAATCATTGACGCCTACTTCGCAGGTGGTATAGCGCGCATCTTTTAGGCGTTTTTTATCGGGGCCTTCAAATAAAATTAACTTTGCATCACCACGCGATGATACTGACATGGGGCTAGTATTTGCCATGTTACTACCATCATCCATATAGGTTTTAGGGTCAGCGGTTTCGCTGTAATTAGCAACAACTAATCCTGATTGCCCATAGGTATCTAGACGATTATTTTGTATTTGATTATTTGTAGGTACAGTTGGTTTTTTATCTAACACAATCGTTGCGTTAGGCATTTCGCCTAAACTTTCCGCCATACGCATTTTAATTTCTGGGCCAGCTAAATGTGCGCTATTTAAATCTAGTTTGGCATTACCCAGCACATGTAATTCATCGTTTTGCACATCGTAATCAATTAAATCGCCTTGCACTGATTGATCATCTTTGCGCAGCACGGCATTGCCAACTGCATGCATTTGACGGTCTAAGCGCATTTCTAGATTGTCACTTTCAATGATCAATGTTCCAACTGGTTCAGGCGGATTTTCTAAAGTTAAACTCAGTATTTCAGCGTGGCCAACGGCACTTTTCATTAAAAAAAGTGAAGTGCAAAGGGCCATTAAGGCCTGTTTTGCTGAATAATTAAAGAGTGGTTGGTTATACAATGGGGTGAACAATAATTAGATAAGTGAGCTTGGATATTTAAACTAATAAACTGAAAATATGCAGTGAGTGATAAAATCGCACACAATGGCTTTTAAATCAATCAAAAAATAGTGTTGAGCAGGATTGCTTCAACAGGATTGCAGCATATAAAAACAACTCATTTTACCCCGAAAGTAGTCATTAAGCAGAGTTATGGATAGAAAAGAACAATTAAATGATTGGTTGAATTTAGCGCTAAATTCTGAGCCATTTACGCTGACAACGGCCTCAGCAGATGCAAGTTTTAGACGCTATTTTAGAGTGCATTTAGCAAAAAAAACGCTAATTGTCATGGATGCCCCACCAGCACACGAAGATTGCGCACCTTTTATAAGCGCGGCTGAATTGCTGACTCATGCAGGCCTAAATGCGCCGAAAGTCATCGCACAAGATTTATCGCAAGGTTTTTTACTACTAACGGATTTGGGTGATACTACCTATTTAACAGTACTTAATGATGCCACTGCCCCTAACTTATATCGCGATGCGAATCAAGCCCTGATTAAGCTGCAACTCGCAAGTCATCCTGATGTGTTGCCTACCTATGATGCTGCTTTGCTCAATCTTGAGATGCAATTGTTCCCAGATTGGTATGTTAGCCAGCACTTGCAAATTTCTTTGGATGATAAACAAAAGGCGATACTACAAAATTCGTTTGAAATACTTACTGCCAACATTTTAGCGCAGGGGCAAGTTTATGTTCATCGTGATTACCACTCACGCAATTTGATGGTTACTACTGAAAATAATCCTGGTGTTTTAGATTTTCAAGATGCGGTATACGGCGCAATTACTTATGATTTAGTATCTTTACTCAAAGATGCCTATATTGCTTGGCAAGAAGAGCAGGTGATTGATTGGCTGGTACGTTATTGGCAAGATGCCCGTAAAGTAGGCTTGCCAGTACCAAGCGATTTTTCAGAGTTTTACAGAGATTTTGAATGGATGGGTGCGCAGCGACATATTAAAGTGTTGGGCATTTTTGCACGTTTATACCATCGCGATGGTAAAGATGGTTATTTGAAAGATATGCCTCTGGTGATGGATTATTTACGCCGTGTTTGTGGGCGTTACATAGAGCTACGTCCAATGCTTAAACTGCTCAACACCCTAGAAGGACATGCCGAGAAAGCGGGTTATACTTTTTGAGTCGGCAATTGTTAATTACAGAGTTTTTAGGTTTAGCCATATGAAGGCCATGATATTAGCCGCTGGTCGTGGTGAGCGCATGCGGCCACTCACCGACCATACTCCCAAGCCCTTGCTGAAAATTGGAGGCAAGCCATTAATCGAGTGGCATATTGAGCGATTAAGCAAAACTGGGTTTAATGAAATTGTGATTAATCACGCGCATTTAGGTGAGCAAATTGAGGCGTATTTAGGTGATGGAAGTACTTGGAATGTGAGTATTCAATACTCCCCTGAAAAGGTTGCTTTAGAAACAGCGGGCGGTATCGCCAACGCTTTATCTTTGTTGGGTAACACGCCTTTTTTAGTCGTGAACGGCGATACTTTTACTGACATTGATTTCAGCCAATTGCGGGAAGCATTACCACCGCCTAATCTTGCGCATTTGGTGATGATTGATAATCCGCCACAGCATCTTAATGGAGATTTTTCATCGCAAGGAAATAAGCTTACTGTCGATGGCGATAACAAGCTCACATTTTCTGGTATAGGCGTTTATCATCCACTTTTGTTCAAAGAGCTAGAGCTTGGAAAAGCAGCTAAATTATCTCCATTACTGAAAGCCGCAATGTTAAATGGGCTGGTCACGGGGCAACATTACCGTGGTATGTGGCATGATATTGGTACACCAGAGAGATTAAACAGTTTGTGTGAGACATTTTCTAGCAGATAGCGGGGTTTGTGGTGAGAAGAATATTACAAAAAATATTGCGCTATTTCGCATTTAAAAAGCGTAAGTTTGTAGGTTTATACATCAAGTTTTGCCAGCCTGGCAACGATGAATATGCTGATTTTTTAAAGTTACATGGTGGCCTACATTTTATGGGTAAAGGTTGCAGAATAAATTATACATCGAACATTACCGATCCAGCTTATGTGAGTATTGGTAATAATGTCACATTGTCAGATTGCCACCTTATTGGACACGATGGCGTTGTCGGTATGCTGAATGTGGCCTATGGTATGAAGCTAGATTCGGTAGGGAAAATTGATATTAAAGATAATGTGTTTATAGGCCACGGTGCTATTGTGCTTGGAAATGTGACCATTGGCCCCAATGCTATAGTAGCGGCAGGGGCTGTTGTTAATAAAGATGTCGCCCCTGGTGATATTGTAGGTGGTGTACCAGCTAAGCCAATTGGTCGAACAGAGGATTTGGCATTGCGCCTAAAAGCAAATACCGCGCAATTACCTTGGGCGCATTTAATTGCGCAACGAGAGGGGGCTTTTGATGCGGAACTAGAGCCGGCATTGCTTAAGGCTCGAGTTGCCTATTTTTATCCTGATTGAACGAATTAGATCAATTGCTAATCAATTAAAAGTAACTATCTTTAGTCATGTTTATAATTTTATAAAGATTGTATTGAGTCCCCGAATGAAAGAATTTAATAGCAGACGACAAAAGCTACTTTCTAGCATGGGCGAGGGCGTAGCGCTAATTCCCACCTCACCAGAAGTTATTCGTAATCGTGATAGTCATTATCCATACCGGTTTGATAGTAGCTTTTATTATTTAAGCGGCTTTAAAGAGCCAGAAGCAGTTTTGTTGCTTGTTTCAGGCGTGCAACCTAAAAGTATTTTATTTTGTCGTGATAAAGATAGTGAGCGTGAAATTTGGGATGGTTTTCGTTACGGACCCGATGCGGCAAAAGAGGAGTTTGGTTTTGATGAGGCTTATTCCATTAACCAACTTGATGAAATTGCCCTTAAATATTTAGCTAATCAACCACAGTTATTTTTCAATTTAGGCGCTGATGAAGGCTGGGATAAACGCATCACAGGCTGGATTAGTCACCTACGCACTAAAGCGCGGGATGGTATTACTGCCCCAGCTAAAATCAGTGATGCAAGTCAGTTAATTGATGAAATGCGCTTATATAAAACGCCTTTTGAAATTGATTTAATGAGACGTTCAGCCAATATTGCTGCGGCCGCACATAAGCGAGCGATGTTGTATTGTGCAAATAATTTCAAATGTCCTGAAATGATGGAGTACGAAGTAGAAGCAGAGTTTTTGCACGAATTTTATCGTGGCGGTGCGCAGGCGCCAGCCTACACTAGTATTGTTGCAGCAGGTGCTAATGCTTGTATTCTGCATTACAATGCTAATAATGCAGTGCTCAAAAACGGTGATTTATTGCTGATTGATGCGGGTTGTGAGCTAGATGGTTACGCTTCCGATATCACGCGCTCATTCCCAGTAAATGGCAAATTTAGTGGTGCACAAAAAGATTTGTACGAGCTAGTACTAGCCTCACAAGCAGCTGCGATAGCGGCAGTTAATACAAAAAATAATTGGAATGCCCCGCATGAAAAAGCTTTAGGTGTGCTGATTCGTGGATTTATTGATCTCGGATTATGCAAAAGTAGCGCTGATGAAGTGCTGGAAACTGGGAGTTATCGTCAGTTTTATATGCATCGTACAGGTCATTGGCTGGGCTTGGATGTGCATGATGTGGGCGAGTATAAAACCAAGTCTGGTGATTGGCGTATGCTTGAAGCGGGCATGACGCTCACAGTTGAACCTGGCTGCTATGTGCGCCCAGCGGAAAATGTGCCAGAACATTTTTGGAATATCGGTATTCGTGTTGAAGATGATGTGCTTGTGACACACAATGGTTGTGAGGTGTTAACAATCAACGCACCTAAAAGTGTCGTTGATATAGAAACCTTAATGCAAAAATGACTGAAATGCGAGATATTGTCATTGTAGGTGGCGGCCCTGTAGGTTCAGTATTGGCATTAGCGTTGCAAGCCAGTAATGTGAACGTTACTGTGTTAGAGGCGCGTGCTAAAGATGCCGCACATAGTGATAAGCGAGCGCTGGCTTTGTCTTACGGTAGTCGCATCATATTAGAACAACTAGGCGTTTGGTCACAATTAGAAAAAAAAGCAACAGCAATTAATACCATCCACATTTCGCAAAAAGGTAGTTTGGGTCGTGCCAAATTAGATGCCAAAGAGCATAAGCAATCAGCGCTAGGCTATGTATTGGCTTATGGCGATTTAAGCGCTGCGTTAGATGAGGCGTTAAGTCAGCAGCCTGAAGTGCAAGTGTTGTACGAAGCTGTTGCCACAAAAATTCAACCCAATACTGATGTTGCAACTGTGACTTTCAATAGAGAAAATGCAGAGCAAAGTTTAACGGCGCAACTTGCTGTATTGGCAGATGGGGGTCGCAGCTTAGAGACCATTGAAGGTATGACACGCGAAACTAAAGAATATGGGCATGATGCGTTGGTGAGCAAAGTTAAATGTGAGTTGCCGCATCAAAATATTGCATATGAGCGATTTACAGCAATGGGCCCAGTTGCATTATTACCCAACGGAGCACGTGATTTTTCTTTAGTTTGGACTGCCGAGCGAGGTAAGGTTGACCAATTGCTAGCGTTAAATGATGAGCAGTTTTTAGAAAGCTTGCATCATCATTTTGGCGATAGATTAGGACGTTTTTTACATGTTGAGAAGCGGTTAAGCTTTCCATTAAAAATGGCAAGTTTAAAGCCGACTTTTGCTCCACATTTAGTGGTGATTGGCAATGCTGCACAAACCATGCACCCAGTGGCTGGGCAAGGTTTTAATGTCGGCTTGCGTGACGCGAGTTCACTTGCCGCTCTAATTAATAAAGAGCTAATTAATCAAACAGCTGAACCATTAGGTTCCAACCGTATGCTTGAGCAATATCATGCGGTTCGGAGCAAAGATACCAAACGCGGTTTAATGTTTACTGATTTTTTAGTCAATGTGTTTTCTAATGATATTGTCGGTGTTTCTGCTGGTCGTGCGGCAGCGCTTGGGTTGCTAGACATATTAAAGCCAGTTAAAAGCCATCTTGTGAGTAAAATGAGTTTCGGCAAATAGCCTACTTATGAATAAAATCGATACAGATATTATATTGGTAGGTGCAGGTTTGGTCGGTATGGCAGCCGCTATCAGTTTGGCACAGTTGGGCTATCAAGTGGTATTGGTCGACCAAAAAGCAGTGAATGTCGAAAGTATGAATGTTGATATCAGCGATGATTTAGATAGCCGTATTTATGCAATCTCCCCCACCACTGTGCAATGGCTGAAAACACTAGGCGTTTGGCAACTCATTGATATTAAGCGTACCAATCCAATTAATGCCATGAAGATTTTTGGTGATACTAATACTTGCTCTAATGCCAGTGAGTTAAATTTGTTAGCCATTGAGGCTAACGCACAAAACTTAGGTTTTATTGTCGAAAATCAGCAGTTAATGCATGGATTATGGAAAATATTACAAACACTCAATATTAAAGTTATTACAAATGTTGAATGCGAGAGTTTGAAATTAACTCAGCAAAAAGCTAGTCTAGTTTTGATGAATCAACAACACATTGAAGCGCAATTAATTGTGGCTGCAGACGGTAGCAACTCTTGGTTGCGTGCACAAACTGACATCCCTATACGTACCAAAAGCTATCAACATACTGCTATTGTCGCTAATTTAAGCTGCGAAATGTCGCATCAAAATGTCGCAAAGCAGTGGTTCGGGGGCTTTGAGTCTGATAATTTTGGGTCAAATAGTGTATTGGCTTTTTTACCCTTACCTCACAATCAAATCTCTATTGTTTGGTCTTTAGCAACAGAAAAAGCGCAAGCGCTGATGAATTTAAATGATACTGACTTTTTAGCACAGTTGTCATTGCAATGCGGTGGCGGATTAGGGGATTTACAGTTAGTGTCACAGCGCCTGAGTTTTGATTTATCTAAACAAAACTGCATGCGATTGATTGCCGAGCGACTTGTGTTAGTTGGTGATGCCGCACACCAAATTCACCCAATGGCAGGGCAGGGTGTTAATTTAGGCTTTAGGGATGTGATGGCATTAGAGAAGGTATTGGCTAAAATTAAATCAGATCGTCAGCCTATTGATCAGCGCGCACTGCGTGAATATGAGCGCGCTCGAAGTGCTGATATAAGCAGTATGATGCTATTAACTGATGGCTTACACCGTCTATTTAGTAATAAAACTAGCTTCCTTAAAATTCTGCGAAACTGGGGCTTATCCAGCATTAATCAGCAATTGCTGGTAAAAAAACTGCTAATAAAACAGGTTGTTAGTTAGCGCTACAATGCTCACACTTGGTAATTCAAATCGCAATTTAAAGTAGAAAGCAAAACTGATGAAATTAACAAAAATTTTAAAATTAAGCCTAAGCTTAGCGGTGAGCGGCTTATTTTCAGCTAACGTCCATGCCGATGAGTCGAGCCTTAAAAAAGCTATAGAGGCCGCTTATCCGAAATTTAAAGTTGAGAGTGTGACTAAAACTCCGTATTCAGGGTTGTACGAAGTTTTTATGGGTGGGCAAATTATTTACACGGATGATAAATTATCATTTTTAATTGCCGAAGGGCATGTTGTTGATCCTAAAACTAAACGAGACTTAACTGAAGCTAGATTAGCTGATTTAACAAAAATTGACTTTGCAAGTTTGCCATTAGATCAAGCGATTAAAGTGGTGAAAGGCAATGGTAGCAGAAAGCTCGTGGTATTTTCAGACGTGGATTGCCCCTATTGCAAACGATTAGAGCAAAATGAGCTAACCAATATTACAGATGTGACGATTTACACATTTCTCTATCCAATTGTGCAGTTACATCCAGACTCAGCCAATAAATCAAAACTTATCTGGTGCGCAGAAAATCGCGTTAAGGCATGGAATGATTGGATATTAAATAATCAATTACCTAAATCGGCTGGTAACTGTGAAGTCCCGCTAGAAAAAATCGGTGATTTGGCCAGAAAATACGGTGTAAACAGCACACCAACGTTATTTTTTGCAGACGGCAAACGTATGTTGGGCGCGCAACCTTATAAAGAAATAGAAAAAGGCTTGGCTGGGAAGTGATGCATTAAATACATCTTTAAGAAAGGCGAATAACAGAGATTATTGGCCTTTCTTAAAGATGTATTTAATAACTAAACTACACTGCCCATCATAAATATAGGCAGATACATGGCAATAACCATGCCTCCAATTAGTGTCCCCAAAACAACCATGATTACTGGCTCCATTAAGCTTGAGATGCCAGCAACCGCATCGTCTACTTCTGCTTCAAAGAAATCAGCAACTTTACCTAACATAGAATCAAGTGCACCGGACTCTTCACCAATGGCTACCATTTGCAACACCATATTTGGAAATACATTGGTGTTTTGCATTGCAACGGTTAGGCTGGTACCTGTACTTATTTCGCTTTGTACTTTTTTAGTTGCATCATAATACACACGGTTACCAGTTGCACCAGCAACAGAGTCCAAAGCTTCCACTAATGGTACGCCAGCGGCAAACATAGTGGCCAAAGTACGGGAAAACCTTGCGATAGTAGCTTTTCTAATTAAAGCGCCGAAAATAGGCATTTTAAGCAATAATCTATCCATACTTGACTGCATAGATACAGAGCGTTTCCATGTGTAAAAGAAGAACCAAAGCCCAAAGCCTATCGAGCCAAATATTGCCCACCACCATTTTACAAAAATATCTGAAATTGCCATAACAATGAGCGTCGGCATTGGTAATTTTGCGCCAAACCCATCAAATAATTGTTTAAATGCTGGGATTACGAATATCATGATAATTGCGGTTATGCCAAATGCAACCACGATAATAGCTATTGGGTAAATAAGTGCAGATTTAATTTTACTTTTAATTGCTTGAATCTTCTCTTTGTAAGTAGCAAGTCTATCTAATAAGGTATCTAAAATACCTGCCTGCTCACCGGCACCTATTAGGTTGCAAAATAAATTATCAAAATACAGTGGATACCTCCTAAAAGAAGCACTTAAACTGCTTCCCGTTTCAACATCACCTTTAATATCACTTAATAGCTTTGAAACTGCAGCATTACTATGACCTTTTCCCACAATATCAAACGCCTGCAAAAGTGGAACACCAGCTCTCAGCATTGTTGCCAACTGGCGCGTGAATAATGTGACGTCTTTATCGCTGACTTTGCCTTTTGTTTTAAAACTACTCTGCTTTTTAACTTTAGTAACGGTAATGCCTTGGCGTCGTAAAGTTGCGCTCACAAATGACTCGCCACTGGCTTTAATTTCACCTTTAACTAACTTTCCGCGCTTGTCCTTACCTTCCCATGCGTAGGTAGAGTCTTTGCTTGCACTGGCTGCCATGTTGATTCCCTATCCTTATTAGCTTGCAATTCGTTTAGTTTTTTTATTTTAATGAATATTTTATTTCTTAATTGGAAACTTACTCGTTAGTGCATGATTCTACTTCTTCTATTGATGTTAAGCCTTGTTTTACTTTGAGCAAACCTGATTGACGTAAATCTTTTACGCCTTCTTTTTTTGCTTGGTCTGCAATGTCATGTGCGGTTCCGTTTTTCATAATGATACGGCTAATGGCATCAGTAACAGGCATTACCTGATAAATTCCCACCCTACCTTTATATCCGCCGTTACATTCCTCGCAACCACCTTCTCTAGGTCCATATAATTGCCAGCTACCATCTAAATCTTCCTCAGTGTAACCTACGCCCAATAACGCTTCTTTCGGTACCTCAACGGGGACTTTGCAATTTTTACATAATCTACGAGCTAAGCGCTGTGCAGTTATTAACGACACCGCTGAAGCAATATTGAATGGTGCAACCCCCATATTTAATAGGCGGGTAAGCGTAGATGGCGCATCATTAGTATGCAAGGTTGATAAAACCATATGCCCCGTAGAAGCCGCTTTAATTGCCATATCAGCTGTTTCCAAGTCACGAATTTCACCAATCATAATAATATCTGGATCTTGTCGTAAAAATGATTTTAGTGCGGCGGCAAAAGTTAAGCCTTGTTTGTCATTGACATTAACTTGATTAATGCCCGCAAGTGGAATTTCACATGGGTCTTCAGCAGTGGCAATATTCACACCTGGGTTATTTAGTATATTGAGACAAGTGTAAAGTGAAACAGTTTTACCAGAACCTGTAGGCCCTGTCACTAAAACCAAGCCATAAGGACGGCTAACTGCATAGAGCAAAGCATCTTTTTGCAGAGGTTCATAGCCCAAAGCTTCAATACCTAAAGTTGCACTGGTTGGATCTAAAATGCGCATGACGATTTTTTCGCCATTAATTAGTGGTAAAGTGCTTACCCTAAAATCGATATTACGGGTTTTAGAAAGTGCTAGCTTCATTCGCCCATCTTGTGGGATTCGTTTTTCAGAAATATCGAGATTCGAAATGACCTTAATGCGCGAAGCTAACTTATCTTTAATGGCTAATGGTGGCTGGGCAATTTCTCTTAAAATGCCATCCACTCGATAACGTATACGGTAAAATTTTTCATAAGGCTCAAAGTGTAAATCTGACGCGCCCATATTAATGGCATCAAGTAATATTTTTTGTAAGTATTTAACAACTGGCGCATCATCTACTTCGGCAGTATTCACTTCCGTAGCTTCTGCCTCGTCTGAGCTAAACTCAAGGTCAATATCATCGCCACTATCAAACCCATTCATTGATACATCTTTTGACTCAATAAGCTTTTCTATCCACTTGCCAAGCTTAGTATCTTCAACAATCACAGGTGATATAGCAGTTCCCATCTGAAACTGCACACTATCAAGTGCATGTAGATTAGTGGGATCGGAAATCGCCACAAAAGTAACATTATTTTTGGCATATAGCGCAAGCACACGGTTAGACTGCATGAGTTTAATGTCGATATGTTTTGCTGGCAATAAATCAATATTAAAGGCATCTAGGTTTAGATAAGGAAAGCCAAAAGCACGTGATGCAGTGTCTGCAATTTGTTCAGCAGATATTTTTCGACTTAAAATGGCTTGCGTCACAAAAGGGTTCCGTTGTGCGCTGGCTTGTGCCTGAATTGAATTGGCCTCATCCTCAGACAGCAGCTTTTCTTGTACTAGCTTACGCCCAAGACCGCTTAAATTAGTAGTAGGTACTAATGCCATATTGTTGTTTAACCTAACTTTTTATTTGTTTGAACTAAAAATATAGTCGTTTTAAAACTTTAGAACTTTTTGTGCGCGCAATTAATTTTTTTAATATTGAACTGATTAGTTTTTTGACTAAAAATTTATTAAAATAATCAATGTATTCATCTATATAACCAATAGTGATAATGCACGTTAGCTTTTTTTTTGTAAAGGATTTACTCTAGTAATTTTATAAAACCGCATTTTTTAGTGGGGTTTCTACTATATTTTGTTGCAAGCTATAAAAACCTAAAAATAGCGCTTGACAATCAATAAAAGGCTAAGCAACAATATAATTTAGGCGTTTGCGTTCAAGTTTCAGGTAAGTAGTGCTGGTATTTGTAATTTATGTTCTACAAAACAAACTGAAGACAAACTTTTTGGGGCGCCCCCCTTAGTATTATGTAAGGATGTATGAAATGGCACTAGGTACCGTAAAGTGGTTTAATGATTCTAAAGGTTTTGGTTTCATTACCCCAGATGATGGTGGCGACGATTTATTTGCTCACTTTTCAGCAATTGTTGAAGCGGGTTATAAAAGTCTTAAAGAAGGTCAGCGTGTAAGTTTTGAAGTAACTGAAGGCCCTAAAGGCAAACAAGCTTCAAATATTCAAAAAGCTTAATTAGTCTTGCTAGACTAACGTTGAAAAACAGCGCCACTAATGCCAATTAATTAGTAGCACAGTCTTAAACAAAAACGGCTCACACTTGTGAGCCGTTTTTGTTTAAGTATTCATATCGCTTAATTACAAAATATCTTTACATGTTGGCAATAATTTCCTCACCGAATTGTAAACTTCCAACTTGTGTGGAACCGTCCATTTGGCTACTAAAGTCATGCGTTACACGTTTAGATGCAATTGCGTTCGAAACACCTTTCAGTATTAAGTCTGCAGCTTCTAACCAGCCCATGTGACGTAGCATCATTTCAGCAGATAAAATTAATGAGCTAGGGTTGGCTAAATCTTTACCCGCAATTTTAGGTGCTGTGCCATGTGTCGCTTCAAACATAGCGGTTGTATCACTTAAATTAGCGCCAGGTGCAATACCAATCCCGCCTACTTGGGCAGCAAGGGCATCACTCATATAATCACCGTTTAAATTTAAAGCGGTCACGACATCGTAATCAGTTGGATGAAGTAAAATTTCTTGTAAAAATGCATCGGCAATACA
The DNA here is from genome assembly GCA_014378915.1 of Methylophilaceae bacterium. GTDB lineage: Bacteria > Pseudomonadota > Gammaproteobacteria > Burkholderiales > Methylophilaceae > JACMMS01. The sequence continues at coordinate 959 of JACMMS010000092.1, read as the reverse complement.
GTCTTTAATGACAATACCATTAGGCAATTTACACCATGGACCACCATCAATTTCTACCGCACCAAACTCTTCTTTAGCCACTTCGTAACCCCATGTTTTAAAGCCACCCTCAGTGAACTTCATGATGTTACCTTTGTGCGTAATGGTTACAGATTTACGGTTATTATCTACTGCGTATTGAATTGCTTTACGGACTAAACGCTTACTACCATCAATAGACACAGGCTTAATGCCTATAGCTGATGTTTCTGGAAAGCGAATCTTTTTACGCATACCCATATCACTTAAAAATGCAATGACTTTAGCGACTTCATCGGTGCCTGCCGCCCATTCAATCCCTGCATAAATATCTTCTGTATTTTCACGGAAAATCACCATATTTACTTTTTCAGGTGCTTTTACTGGGCTAGGTACGCCTGTAAAGTATTGTACCGGACGTAAACATACATATAAATCAAGCTCTTGGCGAAGTGTGACATTGAGTGAACGTATACCACCACTGACTGGCGTTGTAAGTGGACCTTTAATCGAGATGACATAATCTTTAATGGCTTGCATGGTTTCAGCTGGCAGCCATGTGCCTTTATCATAGGTATTAGTGGCTTTTTCACCTGCATAGACTTCCATCCAAGCGATTTTTTTATTACCACCATAGGCTTTTTTAACGGCAGCATTCACTACATTCATCATAGGCGGCGTAATGTCTACACCTATACCATCACCCTCAATAAATGGGATAATAGGACTGTTTGGAACATTGAGCGAATTATCAGCATTAACTATAATTTTTTCGCCTGTTGGCGGCACCACTATTTTAGTTTCAATGGTTTTACTAGACATTCAAAAATCCTTAAAATTAAGTTCACTATAAAATATTGATTCTGGAAAATGTTGATTCTATTCAATAAACCGCACAACGTGGTATGTCAGTTTAGCAAGCATGACACATCCCAAACATT
>JACMMS010000091.1 GCA_014378915.1 Methylophilaceae bacterium | reverse complement strand
GCTTGATTTATTAGAAACTTTAGCTAAAGGTGTTCAAGCTAGACGTAAGTTTATTTAGTCTTCATCGCATTTTTATTTAAAAAACCAGCATAGTTACTCATTAATCTGGTTTTTTTATGTCTGAACAAGACCGCTGTTTAATCGGCTTTATTCAAAAATACCCTTGGGTTACGTGGCGTGATAAATACTTGCTCACCTTCCACTAAAGCCAACTCTCTAAAACGTTCACGAGATAACTCCACCTCAATAAGCTCATCTTTTAGCGCTTGCTTTAGCTCAACCCGCACTAAAGAGCCAATGGCATGAATATAAGTAATCTTTGCTGACAAAGTTTTGCCTTCAATGCTACTGCGAGAGATTTCGATATCATGTGGTCGAACAAAGGCTGAGGCGTTTAAGTTATTAGCTTCTTTGTGTTCATCTAAACATACTGTTAAGTCGCCAATGTGTGCGGTACCTTGATGCACGCGGCTGTGGAATAAATTGACATTGCCTAAAAACTGGTATACAAATGGTGAAGCTGGATTATCGTAGACGTCTATCGGCCTACCAATTTGCTCAACATTACCGTGATTCATTACCACAATCCTATCTGCTACTTCTAATGCCTCCTCTTGATCGTGTGTCACAAATACGCTAGTAATATGCAATTCATCATGTAAACGACGTAACCAGCGACGTAAATCCTTACGTACTTTGGCATCTAATGCGCCAAAAGGCTCATCTAACAACAACACACGCGGCTCTACTGCAAGCGCTCTAGCTAAAGCGATGCGCTGACGTTGACCACCAGAAAGCTGTGGTGGATAACGATCAGCTAACCAATCGAGCTGTACTAATTCTAGCAATTCATGAACACGACGTTTAATTTCGGCATTACTTGGGCGTGTAGATTTAGGCCGAACACGTAAACCGAAGGCTACATTTTCAAATACTGTCATGTGGCGAAACAACGCGTAATGCTGAAACACGAAACCTACATTACGGTCACGCACATCGCTGTGTGTAGCCTCTTCACCATTGAAATGAATACTACCGGAATCTGGGCTTTCTAAGCCCGCGATAATACGTAACAGCGAAGTCTTCCCGCAACCTGATGGGCCAAGTAATGCCACCAACTCTCCATCTGGCACTTCTAAATTGATGTTATTGAGTGCGGTAAATTGACCAAATGTTTTATTGACATTACGAATTTCTATACTCATATATTTCCTAAGTTTCCATTTTCAAGTTTCTATGTTGCTAGATCTTATACGCGCACTTATACAATCAAAAACCTCTTACATTCGTCGTTCCCGTTGAAGCGGGAATCTAGGCGAATCGACTAACTAACTGAATTCCCGGCTTCGCAGGAATGACGAACCTGTGGTTTTTTGTGAGGATGGGTATCGAATTTAGCTTTGTGCAAAAACCTCAAGTGATTAAATTCTTAATAATCAACAACGGCTGCTGCACGAGTTGCCTGCCATTCAATATAGCTTTTTAGCGCAAGTGTGACTAAAGCAAGCAATGCAAGCACAGAAGCAACAGCAAATGCAGCGGCGTAGTTATATTCGTTGTAAAGAATTTCTACATGTAATGGCAAGGTATTGGTCATCCCACGAATATGCCCAGACACCACTGATACGGCGCCAAACTCGCCCATAGCGCGGGCATTGGTTAATATAAAGCCATACAACAAGCCCCATTTCACATTTGGCAAAGTTACTTTCCATAATATTTGCCAACCTGATGCACCTAATACCAAAGCGGCTTCTTCTTCATCTTTGCCCTGTGCTTGCATGAGTGGAATAAGCTCGCGAGCAACAAAGGGAAATGTGACGAAAGTGGTGGCTAATACTATGCCAGGTATAGCAAAAATCACTTTTAAGTCGTGGTCGCTCAACCAGCCGCCTAACCAGCCTTGCAAGCCAAATACCAGCACATAAATTAAACCTGCTACAACTGGAGAGACTGCAAATGGCAAGTCAATCAATGTAATCAATAAGCTTTTACCTCTAAACTCAAATTTAGTAATAACCCATGCAGCAGCAATACCAAAAACTAAGTTTAGCGGTAAAGCAATGCCTGCTGCAATAAAAGTCAGTTTGATAGCTGATAGCGCATCTGGCTCAGCTAACGCTGATAAATAAGCACCATAGCCCTTACGTAAAGCTTCAGTAAATACGGCAGCTAAAGGTAAAAATAAAAATAAGCCCAAAAATAATAATACGATTGCAATTAGTGTCCACCGTATCCATGTTGGCTCTGCAGTAGCGCGCTTACTAGATACCTTGCTCTGATACTTGGTTAATTGTGTTGAAGATGACATATCAATGCTTTCAGAATCAGAATGCTTATAATTTAAAAAAATGCTAAATAAATAGCAATTTAGTGCTGACTAGACAAGTGTCGATTTGACCACCACTGTAATCCATTAAT
>JACMMS010000090.1 GCA_014378915.1 Methylophilaceae bacterium | reverse complement strand
TTTGGGTTCTGTCTTGACCTTGTATAAATCGCTTCATATTTAAATAAAAACAATGTAATCAATAAGTTATATTCTAACATGATAGACATTAACAATCTATTTTACATGTAATTTATTGACGTTTTTACACAGCCTCGGCCCTAAGCAGACAACGTGCGGCACCTCACGCAGTCGTGCTAAACGAGTTCAAGTAGTTGCCGAAATCCATTTGAATGGCATGGCGAATGGTTTCTTTCACAGCTGAATCAGGCATACCGTCACTCGCAAATGTCGAAGGCGTGTTCGGAAACGGCGGCGCGTCAACAGTGCACTTGATAGCGGTCGTTCAGAGGGTATTTAATTACTTAAGCTGGAAGGCGTGCTGAAGCTATTGTTCATTTTGAAGAGTGGATGCCACACAGTGATTAACCGACGTTTACACAAAATTCAGGACACGCCAAAAGCACAGTTAGTACAATTAAAACAATGGGTTAAACTATATAAGGCTAGTTATCTAGGACAGCCCCATAAAACTTCAACATGGAAGTAACCCAAAAGAGCAAAAAACGTTATATCAATTGCTTTCTAATTACATAAATGCGTGTACGCTAATTTTTATACTAGACGACTGGTCTATTAAGCAATATAATGAACATTATGGGTAACGAACTTACAATAACTAAAGCTGGTGATACACGCCAGCAAATTCTCGATACGGCCAAGGACATCATCCTTGGCAAGGGTTTTACTGCGGTTGGCCTTAATGAGATACTTGTCTGCGCAGGCGTGCCTAAGGGTTCGTTCTATCATTACTTTAAATCCAAAGAACAGTTCGGTGTTTCCTTGCTAGAAGATTATTTTGATGGCTACCTGAGTCAGCTTGAGCTTACGCTGAAAGATAACGGCAGCAACATTTCCAGCCGCCTGCTGACATTCTTCCAAGCATGGTTAGATAGTCAATCAAGCGATCATACAGCGGATAAATGTCTGGTTGTTAAATTGAGCGCAGAAGTGACGGATCTTTCTGAAACTATGCGCATTACGCTGAAAAATGGCACTGATCGTGTAATAGACTGCCTTACAAGGTTTGTGGCAGAGGGCATAGCCCAAGGTGAATTTCCAGCAGAACTTGATGCTAAAAATGTGACGGCAGAAATCTATTATATGTGGATAGGCGCAACACTTTTGACCAAGGTAAGCCGAACGCGTGATGCCTTGGAGCGTGCGATGCACGCTACAAAATCGAGGCTGGCGCTTGATTAGTGGCAGCCATTTATATTTGGCTAAATATAAACCGACTGGTCTATTAAAAAATTATTTATGCCTTTTGAAGCAGTTATAGATGTTTACGCCTAATACCACTCAATCGCCTACCAGCAACACTGGTTACCAGCGAGTTTTCAAACCTGGTAAGCTGACTTTGGGCGTGTTTTTCCCGATAGAAGCTTTTAACGACGATATGCCGACGATGCAAAATCAGGTGGCGCTGGCAAAGTTTGCCGAATGCGCTGGCTTTGCTAGCTTGGCATTTCGCGATGTGCCGCTGCGCGACCCCAATTTTGGCGATTCTGGCCAGGTGTTCGATGTATGGCCTTATCTGGGCTATATCGCAGGGCAGACTAAGGAGATTGCATTGCTGACGGCAGCCGTGATTCTGCCGCTGCGCCACCCGATTCACACCGCCAAGGCGGCTGCCAGTGTTGACCAACTATCTCACGGCCGCTTACTGTTAGGTGTTGCCTCGGGTGACAGGCCGGTAGAGTTTCCAGCTTTTGGGGTGGATTTTGAAAGGCGCGGTCAGGCTTTCCGCGAAAAATTAGAGCTACTCAAGCTTTACTGGAGTCAATACTTTCCGCAAGTCGATATCAGTTTCGGCTACATGGCTGACGCTGATGTAATCCCCAAGCCAGTAGCGTCACATGTGCCGTTATTGGTGACTGGTCACAGTCAGCAGGATCTTAGCTGGATTGCCGAACATGCTGATGCCTGGATGAGTTATCCGCGCAGCATTGAAGCACAGGAGCAAGTAGTAAAACGCTGGCGTGCCGCGGTTGAAACGGTGTTTCCGGGACAATATAAGCCGTTTACCCAATCATATTTTATTGACTTGGTTGATGAGCCAAACGAAGCCGCGACGCCGATTCATCTGGGGCAGCGGCTGGGCAGGAATGCACTATTGATGCACTTGCGCGCCTCAAAACGCATAGGTGTTGATCACCTGATTTTTAATCTGAAATACGGCAAGCGTCCAGCCGAAGAAGTGTTGCAAGAGTTAGCCGAATTTGTTTTGCCAGAGTTTGTATAGTTTATTTTGGGTAGTTGATAAGGAAAACACATGAAAGCTGTAGGGCTTACCCATTATTTACCCATTGACCATCCTGAATCCTTGATGGATATCGAACTGCCCATCCCTAGAGCCAGTGCGCAAGACCTGCTGGTACGTGTGCATGCGATTGCTGTTAATCCCGTCGATACCAAGGTGCGTAAGCCCAAGGATAAAGTCGAATCAGCGCCCAAAATACTGGGTTGGGATGCCGCTGGCGAAGTCGTCGAAGTAGGGCCAGATTGCACACTATTCAAGACTGGTGATAAGGTATTTTATGCGGGTGATATTACGCGCGCTGGCTCTAATGCCGAATATCAGCTAGTAGATGAGCGTATTGTTGGGCACTTGCCGCAGAGCTTAAATTATGAACAAGCGGCGGCGTTGCCACTCACTGCGATAACGGCTTGGGAAGCACTATTTGACAGACTGGGCATCGCGTTAGAACCTTTAAAAAATAAGGGCAAGAGCCTGCTTATTATTGGTGGCGCAGGCGGCGTGGGTTCAATTGCTATCCAGCTTGCCAGCAAACTGGCGGGGTTAACTGTGGTAGCCACAGCATCGCGGCCTGAAACCGTGCAATGGATCAAAAAATTAGGTGCGCACCATGCCATTAATCACAAGCTTGATCTTGCCACGCAGATGCAGGCAATTAATATTGCCCAAGCAGACTATATTTTCTGCTGCAATGATACCGACGCCTATTTTCCAGTCATGGCCGAACTCATCAAGCCGCAAGGCCGCATCTGCTCGATTGTAGAAACCTCAATGCCAGTTGATCTCAATTTACTCAAAAATAAAAGTGCGATGTTTGTTTGGGAGCTTATGTTCACGCGCTCCATGTTTCAAACGGCTGACATGATAGCGCAGCACCAAATACTTAACCGCATAGCCAAGCTGGTGGATGAGGGTATGCTAACCAGCACACTCAATAAAACGCTATTGCCTATTAATGCCGTTAATTTGCGTAAAGCCCATGCCCAGCTTGAGACAGGCAGTACCATAGGCAAGATTGTACTGAGCGGTTGGCATTAATTGGCATGATATTTTTTCACTATTTTTTACTGTATTTTTTCACTAATTTTATAGTTTTTAGGAGTTAAAAATGTCACGAGTGGTTCGTTTTCATCAAACAGGTAACGCAGAGGTGTTACAAATCGGCGATGAACAGGTCGCAGCACCAGGCAAAAATGAAGTGCAGATACAAGTACAGGCCATCGGTGTTAATCGCGCTGAAGTCATGTTTCGCAATGGCCAGTATTTAGAAGTGCCGAAATTGCCAGCACGTTTAGGCTACGAGGCAGCGGGATTAATCACTTTAATCGGGGAAGGTGTAAGCGAGTTTAAAGTGGGTGATGCAGTCAGCACGGTGCCTGCATTCTCACAAAATCAGTATGGCGTATATGGTGAGCTGGTGAATGTGCCCGCCTCTGCCGTGGTTAAGCATCCTGCGCAATTATCAATGCTAGAAGCTGCCGCTATCTGGATGCAATATATGACAGCATACGGCGCGCTGGTGGAGTTTTCCGATACCCAAGCGGGCGAATTTGTGTTGATTTCGGCGGCTTCGAGTAGCGTAGGCGTGGCTGCCATACAAACGGCAAACATGCTCGGCGCAATTCCCATTGCGCTTACGCGTTATAGCATTAAGCATGAAGCGTTGCTGCAAGCTGGTGCCAAGCACGTTATTGCGACGGAAGAGCAAGACTTAGTGCTTGAAGTGAACCGCATTACCCATAACCAAGGCGCACGCGTGGTATTTGATCCAGTAGGCGGGCCAACTATCATCAAGCTGGCAGAAGCAACCGCCCAAAGCGGTATTATTTTTCAGTATGGCGCGCTAAGTAGCGAACCTACGCCGCTGCCGCTATTTCTCGTGTTGGCCAAGCAACTCACCATACGCGGCTATACATTATTTGAAATCAGCACCAATCCACAACGCCTAGCACGCGCTAAAACATTTATTCTTAAAGGCCTTAACGATGGCAAGTTGAAACCTACTGTAGCCAAAACTTTCCCGCTTGAAAACGTAGTCGAAGCCCATCAGTACATGGAGTCTAACCAGCAAATAGGAAAAATCGTGTTAACTGTCTAAGTTTAGTAATGTTTAACCATTAATTTAATGCAACAAAGCTTTAAGCAAAATAATTGTAGTAGCCCTTTAAAATACATGAACCATTAGGAGTAAATTATGAGTAAAGTGATTAGTTATGCAGCAGTTTCCGCTAAAGAAAAATTAGCACCATTGCATATTGAGCGTCGTGAAGTAGGTGCTAAAGATGTGCAGATTGAAATCTTATTTTGCGGCGTGTGCCATTCTGATGTGCACACCGCACGTAACGAGTGGCAAAACGCGATATACCCTGTTGTGCCAGGGCATGAGATTGTCGGCCGCGTGATGAGTGTTGGTAAAGATGTTAAAACCTTCAAAGTGGGTGATTTAGCAGGCGTTGGTTGTTTAGTGGATTCATGTCGTGTTTGCCCAGACTGTGTTGATGGCCTAGAGCAATATTGTGATGGTGAAATTTTTACCTACAACAGTGAAGATAAACACTTTGGCGATGGGCGTAGCGCCAAAATGACCTATGGTGGTTACTCTAACCAAATAGTGGTGGATGAACATTTTGTATTGCGTATTTCAGATAAGTTAAATTTGGCTGCGGTAGCGCCTTTATTATGTGCAGGAATTACGACTTATTCGCCGCTAAAACACTGGAAAGTGGGCCCTGGTAGCAAAGTTGGTATTGTCGGTTTAGGCGGCTTAGGCCACATGGCGGTTAAGTTAGCGCATGCAATGGGCGCGCATGTGGTGTTATTTACTACTTCAGCCAATAAAGTAGCGGACGCTAAACGCTTAGGCGCGGACGAAGTCGTTATCTCTAAAAATCCAGGTGAAATGCAAGCGCACCTTAAAAGCTTTGATTTTATATTGAATACAGTCGCAGCCGCTCACAACTTAGATGTGTTTACCGAGCTGTTAAAACGAGATGGCACTATGTGTTTAAACGGCGTGCCAGAGCATTCTCATCCATCACCCAGCATATTTAACTTAATATTTAAACGCAGACAAATTGCTGGCTCGCTCATTGGTGGTATTAAAGAAACGCAAGAAATGTTGGATTTTTGTGCCGAGCATAACATTACTTCTGATATTGAAATCATCGCGATGAAAGACATTAACGAAGCCTATGAGCGCATGATCAAAGGTGATGTGAAATATCGTTTTGTGATTGATATGGCTACACTTGAAAGTTAGTTAATTTCATAACCGCAGAGGATATTTTGAATGTCCTCTGCTTACATATCTTAAATATTGGAAAGGATTCGTATGAAAAATAAAGCCATTATTCTTCAAGCAGGTGGTGGTTACGATAAGGTCACCGTTGGCACACGTGATGCCAAAGACCCAAAAGTGGGTGAAATTAGTGTTCGACTCCATGCGAACTCACTTAACTATCATGACTTCGCTGTGGTCAGCGGTGTTTGGGGGCCTTCTGAGCCACGCATTCCAATGGCTGACGGCGCTGGCGTGGTGACTGCGGTTGGTGAGGGTGTAACTGAGTTTGCGGTTGGCGACAATGTTGTGAGTACTTTTTTCCCAACATGGTTAGCTGGTGAACCGTTGGTTGAGGGTTTTGCAACGACGCCTGGCGATGGTGTGGACGGCTATGCGCGTGAGAGTGTCACGGCTTCAACGAATGCTTTTACGCTTGCTCCAAAAGGATGGGCGCATGTAGAATCTTCAACGCTGACAACTGCTGCACTGACTGCATGGCGTGCGCTGATGTCGGATGACCACTTAAAGCCAGGCGATACCGTGCTCGTACAAGGTACAGGTGGCGTTTCTATTTTTGCGTTGCAATTTGCAAAAATGGCGGGTGCGACTGTCATTGCAACCTCTTCAAGTGATGAGAAATTGAACAGACTAAAATCAATGGGCGCTGACCATCTGATTAATTATAGTAAGACCGCTAATTGGGGCGAGGTTGCGCGTGAAATCACAGGTGGTCGTGGAGTTGACCATGTTGTCGAAGTCGGTGGCCCTGCTACGCTAGATCAGTCTATGTTGGCAGCGCGAGTCGGTGCACATATTTCAGTGATTGGCATTTTGACTGGTTTGAGTGGTGAGGTTTCTATTGTGACTGCACTGATTAAACAACTTCGTTTGCAAGGTTTGATTGTGGGGAATCGTACGCAACAGCAAGACATGGTAAACGCTATTGATGTTAACGGGATGCGCCCAATTGTCGATAAAGTGTTCCCGCTAGAAAACATTGTAGATGCTTTCAAGTATCAAGAAAGCAATAAGCACTTTGGGAAAATATGTTTGGAAATGTAATTGATCATCTGACGATCCGCCTATAATTTTTTGTTGTAGGTTGAGAAAGTAGCCTTTAGTAGCTATTTTTAAACACATTCCTTGCTTGCAACGACCTTCGGTAAGATTTTGGCTGCACCAGAATCAGAATTTTTCAACAGAATCGGCCGACAACAGCCCGTCACCACCGTCAGCTTTCTGCCAAGCATTCTACAGCCTCAACAGTCAAAATTTTCTGTTTTTCAAATACGAACATTTCACTATCCAACCATGTATTGCGCGTAACAGGGCATTACTTTTCTGAGGAAGGCAACCCATAATGCACAAAACAGCATAATTCAGAAAAGTAGTTGCTGCCTAACTTCCAACCCTAGAATGCACATAGCCATTGTTTTTAATATAATTTATTGGCGTACACAAGATAATAAAGATGAGCAATGGGTAGAGTATTTTTCATAAATATGAATGATAAGTTTCAGCTAGTAGCTGTAGATTACCAGTTGTGAACATCAACTGAGGGCTGATGACAGTCGATTGCCTGTTAAAGCTGATTGT
>JACMMS010000089.1 GCA_014378915.1 Methylophilaceae bacterium | reverse complement strand
CTATTTTACGCATGGAAGCACCCACTGCAATGCCACGAGAAATCTCTTCCCGTTCAGCTAAGCTAAGCGATCGAGAAGATCGACAGCGCGTAGCAGGTAAAATGCCGCCGTTGGCTGACAATACGCCGTGTACTGACCCCGCATGTTTACCGAAGGCTCTACCAGTATCACTGAGTGATTGCCCTGACTTCCATCTTTGCCATCACGCTGCCTGTCTATGCTGAAGACAGCCCTGGACGTCCCATTCCAGCCATGTATACCACCCTCCAAAATTCATATTAAATGAGATGGTGTTGCATTGACCAGTTGAACGCACCACCGCGTACTTTTACAAATGCTCGATACATTTCATTACGTTCTGGTAATGCTCCAATATCTACATCCATGACTTTAGCCACGTCAGGATTCAAAGTTTGTGCAATTTTATATGCTGGCTTATTCGCTTCTAAATCAAATGAAATATGCGCTGCCATGTAGACCAACGACGCCAATGTGCACTCCCTATCGTGCATAGGGTCTGCGTAATAGCGTATTACGCGCTGAATTTTTTCTGGAAAGTTCCGACAATTAGCGAGTTCTTCGCCAACTTCAAAATAATCTAGCCCAATTACAGAGTGCTCTATAGATTTTCGCTCTATTACACAGAATCCTTTGCACATACTTTCTACTTCAGCTCCAGCAACGGGAAACATAATATGAATCGGCAATTGTCCTATGCTGTGCATTAACGCAGCAATGTAAGGAGTTTCTGACTCCTGCTTACGCTCCACACAAAGTTGACGTGCGATACTAGCCGTGACTAAACTGTGTCAAAAAAACGTTTTAAATCTAAGCCTTGTACGCAGGTAAAAGCCGCTGTAACGCCAGAAGACACCACTAAGGATTTAAGATTCCTTAGCCAAATCAGTGTAATAGCTTCGTCTATCGTTTTTAACAGTGCGGCTTGCGCCGTAATAAGATGAATTAGATAAGCGCAATATCTTGGCAGACATGACTAAATCATGATCAATTTTATGGGCAAGCTGTTTGTAAACGACATCTTCATTGTTTAGCATCAACGTTACATCCTGCACCACTTTAGGCAGCTTAGGTAAGTTAGTAATTTTGTTAAAAAACTGATCAATTGCAGTCATATTAGCTTTAGCCCTATTATTAATTTTCTGTAAAAACTTATCTACTCAGAAATTAACTTGCCTTAACCTGCTTTAAATCTATTAATAGGATGGCAAAACTGCAGCATCTCAGCAATTAAAATGCCTATTTGTATTGGTGGCTTTAGGTATGATTCGCCATTAAAATAGCATCCATCATGTTTACGCTAGTGATATTAGTTACGCAACATTCTGTGTAATTTTTTCTAATTTTTACCTATCTATTTTATTGAAAAGTTGATTTTCACATGCTGAATAATGCATCAAAAAATAATGGTTTGAGCCTCAAAGCATCTTTATTCAATGCACTGAGATTTATCAACGAATTTACTTTTATAAATAGTTCAGCTTTTCTACTAATGGCATTAATCTTATTGGTTTTGGCACTGAGTCTTTATTAATAGGTGGCGCAGATAATGCTGTTGCACGTGATAAGACCGCGCTTAACACTAATCCAGCTGGTTTAGCCCAAGTTTCGGGGCAGTTATTTGATACTTATGGATCGCTTTTGGGCACTACAGACTTAGCGACTAAAGATCAATTTGGTAATGACGAGTACGCCAGCAATCGATACACGATGCTGAGTGATTTTTAGCTATGCGTGATCATTAGATAGCCTGCCTTGCACTCTAGGCATAGGCTTATTTGCACAGGGAGGATCGGGTGGCGTTTTTAAAAACCTCAACACCGCGTTTGGTATAGGTAAGTTCACGCCAGGTATAGGCTGCAAAGTAAATGATGTGTTATCTATTGGTGGTAGCTTCGGCTTGGTTTATGCTTAGTCTGAACAGAAGGTATTCCCTAACACTTTGGGTGCTGGCATTAAAATCGAGGGGCTAAGCAGCCTGCGTACCAGTATAAAACTAGGGTTGCAGTAAAAGCCACGCCAGATTTAACGCTGGTTGCCGCCTATACTGAAAAAACAGAATTGCCATTATCTGGTGGGGAGTTAACACTTAAAACAGGGGCTAATAGTTTTGCAACTTATCATGATGTAAAGCTTAAAGGGCTAGCATTACCACGCGACTTAAGTTTATGCTTTGCATACGAAGCCAACGATGATTTACTATTATCAGTAAAGGTAAGTTGGGTTAATTGAGTAGATGCCTTTGTAAGCAAGCAGCTAACAGCGGCCAATTCAGATGCAATTGCGCCTGCTGTGTTAAGCGCAACTAGAACGAGTAACTGGCATAACCAATGGGCAATTGTTACAGGCGTGGCTTATCACTACGATGATAAAACAACACTTTAAACTGGCTACAACTACCATAAAAATCCTATTCCAAATGTGCATACAACGCCACTCGTTGCTTGTATTTTTGAACATCATGTAACTTTTGATGGGACTTACCAATACAGCCCGTTATGGAAATTTTCAAGCGGAATTGAATATGATGCACGTAAAAAAGTAGACTACACCAACGTTGAGCGATCACTTGGTGCCAACAGCCAATTAGGTAATGAAGCCATTTGGTTGCACTTTATGGCTAGTCGAACGTGGTGAATTAGCTATGTTAAGCGCCAATCAAACTCATAAGTGGCATATTTGATTTTCTCATCCGTTTATGTCAGTAAATGCATGTATCGGCTATTTCTTTAAGCTCATCTATGGTTTCAGCATCACCACTAATCACCATACCATAGCTTGCGCCTGCAGAAACGAAATCCTTTTGGCGTAATATTTCCACTGCATTTTCTATGTACTCTACTACTTTATTGGCCGCGAAATGATGGCTCTTAATTGCAAACTCATCACCCCCAATGCGATGCAAAACACCTACTCCATGTAACTCTGATAATAGAGCATTACCAAAGGTTTGCAATAACTCATCCCCTTTTCTGTGCCCAAAATAATCGTTATACAATTTAAGATTATCTATATCAATAAAGGTCAACGTGCCATTCTGCAACAATTCTGCCAAGGCTATGTATAAGGCATAACAGTTTGCTAAGCCAGTAAGAGCGTCTGAATGTGCAATTTTTAAACTGTGCTGTAGTAACAGTACATTGCGATCTTGCTCGCGTTTCAGTTCAGCAAATTGATAGCCAAGCACCAAACCAATTAACAACTCCTCAACCGTCACAGCCAACAAACCAATATGTTCAATGTAAATTGTCTAGATACCATCTAAATCGCAAGTCGATACAGAAAAAGAGCCAATAACATCAAATGCGATAATTCAAACAGATACATACGTGCAATTGCATCCCCTTCGTACGCACCAATAAAGCCAGATACCAGCCCATAACCCAACATTCAGCCCACTCCATAACGCACAAACTCTTTACCCAATGGTGAAACACAAAGTCTAATAACAAAAATAACGCGAGTGTGACTATTATGGGTTGCCCCACCCGATACAATATTGGATGCATTTGTAGTTTAACTTCAAGTAAACTCATTACAAAAATTATTTAAACAATATTGCTGATTAAAATAGGCGCGTCTACAAAATAAAACCAATGTATGCTCAACAAATCTGGTGTAACTAACATGGTCATGCTATTAAATATAATGTTCATTACTATAAAAATAGCGTAATTAAGCTCAGTGGCTTGCCTACGCACATAGGCCAAAATACTATAATAAATACCTAAACTAAACAGCACACCTGGGCTGACCAACGCCATTAAATCACACCATTTAATGCTCTGCTGATAGTGTGAGAGCTTATCCACATAAGGCTGCGGTTGCGCAATAAAATAGGGCGATTTAAGCTCGGTCACTAGTCGATAATGTCCTGCTGGCGAATCAAACACGGGCGCATGTCTGAGCAAAAACGGGTTGGACGATTGCACTTAAATACCTCCGAAAGCTTTAGCTACTAAGATCTGCTGGCTATCAAAAACGTAATGATGGAATCTACCAAGCACGCTGGAATTTTTAAAATCAATAACAGTAGGCTCAAGATCAACCACGGCAAACTCTGATTGATAAACATAACGCCCGACAGTCAAAGCTAGTTTATTTGCAGGTTTTAATTGAGAGCGCTCAGCATCATGCTCATGCGTAGGCGGTAGCCTATCAAAGTGCCAGTGCTTTGGGGCTTGATACCACTGACCAGATAAATCCATACTTAATGAATGATGGTTAACCGTCGCAGCTTGCAAGGCAAAAGCGCAGCATAAACTAAAAATTATGCGGAGCAATAATTTGTGGGTTAGTTTAAAAAAGAGTGATTTTGCCATTTTTTAATGAAATGACGGACTAGCTTTTAGTAGTCCTTTGAAATATCAAAGCTTGCTCAGCACGCACATGTGCATTTCTCTGTTCTTTACTGTTTGATTCAAAAGTGTAACTCAGCACATTTGTGCCTATTGATACATCAAAAAAACAAATCAGCGCGGCACTTACGTGTCAATACAAACTTGATTTAGATAGTTACCTAAGGCAGCTCTGCAGACGGAATACGAGCCTGTATCGTTGCAGTCCGTCGGCTTAGGTAGCCAGTAGATTTATGTGCATCATAGTAACGTGGGTTAGGAATCATAGCGGCTAGTTTTGCCGCTTGATTACTCGATAAATTAGCCGCACTCGTTTTAAAATAATGCCCCGCCGCAGCCTCTGCACCAAATATGCCAGTGCCCCACTCTATGCTATTTAAATAAATTTCTAAAATGCGCCGCTTACTTAATAACTTTTCTAACATTACGGTAATAACCGCCTCTTCACCTTTGCGCCAAGGCGTGCGCTTGCTAGATAAAAATAGATTCTTAGCTAACTGCTGACTAATCGTAGAGCCGCCTGCCACTAATTTGCCTTTTTTTAGATTTTTTTCGTAGGCTTTTTGAATGCCTTCCCAATCAAATCCTTCATGATCATTAAATTTAGCATCTTCACTTGCAATCACCGCGCGCTTTAAATTATTAGAAATTTTGCTGTAATCGACCCATTTATGACGCAATTCAGCATGAGGATTTTCATCTTGCAAAATTGCCAAGCGATCTTCCATAAACGCGCTAGAGTGCGGATTAAACTTTACCCACCAACAAATATGCAAAAAAATCCATAGTTGGTAAACAACAATGAAAACGCTAAAAGCCACTAAAGCACGGGTTAAATAGCCTCTTTTGCTACTGGGTTTAGTAAAAAACCAAGTTTTTAATGCCACGATTTTTGACTCGTAGATTGTCGGCTCATAGACTTTCACTCATAGATTTTCAGCTATAGCGCTCGTACAATTTGCATTATAGATTGCGTGTTGGGTCTTACTCCACGCCATACATAAAAAGCTTCTGCTGCTTGTTCTACCAACATACCAAGGCCGTCGGCCACCTGTGCACCAGCACTTCTGGCTTGCATCATAAAAGGCGTATCGCGACCATACATCATGTCGTAAGCCAGTGCCTTCGGTGCAAAAATAGTGATGGGCAATGGCAATAACGTGTCGGTTAATCCTGTAGAAGTGGCATTAATTACGATATCAAATTGCTGGTGCCGTAAATCATCAAAGGCATATGCGTTCACGGACACCATATGGTAATCACCTTGTATTTTAACTTTTTTGACCATGTTTAATGCTTTATCGAGACTACGATTAGTGATCACCAGTAGCGATGGAGAGCATGCAAGAATTGGATGTAACACGCCTTCTGCCGCACCTCCGGCACCGATTAGTAACACACGCTTATTAGCAAAACTAATATTTAAATTATGCGTAATATCATGCACGAACCCTACACCATCAGTGTTGTCACCTATGATTTGGTTGTGATTAAATATAAGCGTGTTAACGGCACCTGCATCACTGGCGCGCTCAGTCAAACTATCCACCAAGTTAAAAGCTTCCAATTTAAAAGGTATAGTCACGTTTGCACCAACGTAGCCTTGTGAAATCAATTGATTCACTGTTTCAGAAAAACCATCCAAGGGCGCTAAAATACGCTCAAATTCAAGCATCTGTGATGTTTGGGCGGCAAATGCCGCATGAATAATGGGGGATTTACTATGTGCAATCGGGTTACCAATAACGGCATATTGCGCGACTCTTTCAATGGGCATTGCTAAATTCATACGGAGTTCATTAATTTTGTATTTGGCAGCTTGTTTAGGCATTAGTCCAAGGCAAGCCTGCATGCTTCCAGCCATTAATTTGTGTACGCTGTTTATCTGCATTAGCCTCGCCTTCAAAGCCTTCAATCATATTAAATGCCTGCGTAAAACCCAACTGCTGTGCAATCACAGCAGCATTGTGCGAGCGACCACCTGTACGACACATAAAAATTACAAATGCATTTTTATCGACTTGCGCAGTGAGTTGCGCAGCAAAATCAGAGTTAGCCACCATCCCTGGATAAAATGCCCATTCAATTCCGGTTGCATTAGGCACACGTCCAACCAACTCCAACTCGGCGCGACTGCGAACATCTACCAGTTTTGCATCAGCGTTAATTCGTAATAGCTCATATGCTTCTTGAGGTGTTAAAGCACCCGCATAAGATAAATTATTTTGTACCGCACGTGATTGCGCTGTGCTCAAAATTGCTGATATTGATTGGTTACCCACATGATCGAGTGCCATATTATTTTCACTTTCTATTTCGTATTAGCTATAAAAAAACGTTTTAATGCAAGATGGTCACAATAAAATATTGTTAAAAACTTTTAAAAGTATAACCTCATTTTACATGGGTTTTATGAGGCATCAAGGTTTGCACTAAATTGGTGCTTATTGCCATAAAGATCGTTATTATGGTGCACTATAATGTGTGCGTATTTGTAAATCCTTTAAACAAAATGAAAATTTCCACTATTTCCGTGGCACGCTTCCTGCTAATATATCTTGTTAATAAATTGTATATTCATAGTTTTTATTACAGCAACCACCACAATAGTTTAGGAGATTCAAATGGCATCAGTAGCAGATGTAATGAAAATGGTCGAAGAGAACGACATTAAATTTGTCGATTTCCGTTTTACGGATACTCGTGGTAAAGAACAACACGTGACAGTACCCGTTTCTGCGTTTAACGAAGATAAATTCACCCAAGGTCACGCGTTTGATGGCTCTTCAATTGCGGGTTGGAAAGGCATTCAAGCCTCTGATATGCAATTAATGCCTGATCCAGACACTGCTAATATTGATCCATTTATGGATGAGCCAACCCTTATTTTAATCTGTGATGTAGTTGATCCAACGGATGGTAAAGGTTACGACCGTTGTCCACGCTCACTAGCTAAACGTGGTGAAGCCTACTTAAAATCTAGTGGTATTGGTGATACTGCTTACTTTGGTCCAGAGCCAGAATTCTTTATTTTTGATTCAGTTCAGTGGAATGCCGACATGAGCGGTTCTTCTGTAAAAATCAATTCAGAAGAAGCCGCTTGGTCATCAGGTGAAAAATTTGAAGGCGGGAACACAGGCCATCGTCCAGGTGTTAAAGGTGGTTATTTCCCAGTGCCTCCAGTTGATTCATTGCAAGATATTCGCTCTGCAATGTGCATCACTTTAGAAGAAATGGGCGTGCCAGTTGAAGTGCACCACCATGAAGTAGCAACAGCTGGTCAATGTGAAATTGGTACACAATTTAGCACATTAACCAAACGCGCTGACTGGACACAAACATTGAAATATGTTGTGCTTAATACGGCACATGCTTACGGTAAAACAGCGACATTTATGCCTAAACCTATTGTTGGCGATAACGGTTCTGGCATGCACGTACACCAATCAATTTGGAAAGATGGTAAAAACTTATTCGCTGGTACTGGTTATGCTGGTTTAAGTGAGTTTGCTCTATTTTATATTGGCGGCATTATCAAACATGCGCGTGCTTTGAATGCGATTACAAACCCGGGTACAAACTCTTATAAACGTTTAGTACCAGGCTACGAAGCTCCAGTTAAACTAGCTTACTCGGCTAAAAACCGTTCTGCCTCTATCCGTATCCCATTTGTACACTCAGATAAAGCACGTCGTGTTGAAGCACGTTTTCCAGATCCAATTGCAAATCCATACTTAGCATTTACAGCGCTAATGATGGCGGGTTTAGATGGCGTTCAAAACAAAATTCATCCAGGTGAGCCCGCTACAAAAGACTTGTACCATCTTCCTCCAGAAGAAGATGCTTTAATTCCAACGGTCTGTGCTTCATTAGAAGAAGCATTAGAAAACTTGGATAAAGACCGTGAGTTCTTAACTCGTGGTGGCGTATTTAGTGATGACTGGATTGATGCTTACATTGCATTAAAAATGGAAGAAGTGACTAAAATCCGCATGACGCCACACCCAGTTGAGTTTGGTATGTACTACAGCTGCTAGTTGGCCGCAAACCACTGGCTATTAACTAATAGTGGCTAAATTTTTTAGCTAATTTGGCGTAAAAAGGGAGTAAATTTATTTGCTCCCTTTTTTATTGTTTGCGCACTTAGTAATCTAACCTTGCATCACTAACTCCTAAGGTCAACCAAAACAATTGACTAGACGTTTTTAACTTATTGCCTATTCGCAACTTCTACACTAAACTATTTATATGTATAAAAAATTAATGACTACAAATGCACTCATGTTCATTTTGGCTATGATGGCATTATCAATGAATAATGTCGCGCAGGCTGAAATTTATAAGCAAGTTGATGCTCAAGGCCGTGTCACTTATTCTAACGTTAAATTAAAAGGTGCAACCAAGTTAGATATAGAAGCACCTGCCTCTAGCTTTGGCAGTGATTCAAAACCGCGTGACACGCGCGCCAAAACTCCTACCCCGACTAATTTTCCTAAAGTAGATACTCAGACACAAACTCAACGAGATAGTACACGTAAAGTTATTTTACAATCTGAATTAGAAAGCGAAAAAAAAGCCTTAGAAGAGGCTAAAAAAGCTTACGATGGAGGGGAAAGCAACCCTGAAGTATTTAAAACTAAAGATGGTAAAACTTTTCGTAATGTAGCTAAATTTGATGAAAAAATAAAAAGTCTACAAGCTGATGTTGATGCACATCAGCGTAATATCGAGCTATTACAAAAAGAAATTAACGCGACTAATTAAATCAATTTCAGCTCAATTAATCAGTTTAAGATTTATTATTAAATGTATTATTTAGATTAATCACTTATATTATTTACCCAACCTAAAGCTGGCTTAGGTTTTGCTTAATATCAACGCAAGATATAACAAGCAAAACTTAAGGCACAAGTGGTACAACATATTCCTACTTCGTTTTCTGGCTTAGAACACTTAGCAACTGCCGTCATGTTGCTAGATTCATCACATCAAGTGGTTTACGCCAACCCAAGTGCAGAAACACTATTTGCGCTGAGTGCAACACAAATAGCAGGCCAACATCTTTCACAAGTGTTTTTACATGGTGAGGTATTACAATCTGCTATTGATAACGCAGTTAAAAACAATAGTCCATTTCGTGAACATGAATTTTCTATTACCACCGTGCGCCAGCAATCGTTTGCTGTGACATGCACAGTAACCCCTGTCGATATTAAAGAAGGCACCCTACTACTCGAGTTTCAGCATATGGATCAACAGCTGCGTATTGCACGTGAAGAGCGCATGCTAATACAACAACAAGCGAACTCTGAATTGCTACGTAACTTGGCCCATGAAATTCGAAATCCGTTAGGTGGATTACGCGGTGCAGCACAATTACTTGAGCATGAGTTACCCAATATTGGTCTGCGTGAATATACGCAAGTCATTATTAAAGAAGCCGATAGATTACATCTGCTTATGGATAGGTTGCTAGTTCCGCACCGCGTGCCCAAATATGAATCAACCAACATCCATGAGGTGCTAGAGCGTGTACGCAGCTTATTACTAGCAGAATCACCTAATAACATTATGGTAAGGCGTGATTATGACACCAGTCTACCCGAAATTATTGGTGATAGAGAAAAACTGATACAAGCCGTACTCAACATCGCACGCAATGCCGCACAAGCCATGCAAGAAGCCAATATGCATGCTGGCAATACACAAAATCAAAGCCAAATAATTCTCCGCACGCGCGCAGAACGCCAAGTTACACTTGCTAAAAAGCGCTATCGTGTGGCAATCAAATTACAAATTATTGATAATGGCCCTGGCATACCTGCAGATATTCGCGATCGTATATTTTATCCTCTAGTATCAGGGCGCGAAGGTGGATCTGGCTTAGGATTAGCGCTGGCACAAACTTTTATTACACAACATCACGGCATGATTGATTGTGAAAGCCAACCAGGAAAAACCTGCTTTACCATTTTATTACCAATTGAAAGTAAGCAATATAAATCCAATAACCAAAATTAGAAACTTAACTATAGGAGCACGCCCCGTGCCGAATGGAATGTTAGAAGCTTAATTAAACACTGTTTAGGGCTAGATGCATCGTTTCGCGGCGGGGCTTAGCACCTACTGCAGCCAACATTTTTAACTGTTTTAAATTTAGAGAACCGCTATGAAACCAATTTGGATTTTAGATGATGACAAATCAATACGCTGGGTCTTTGAAAAGGCACTTGCTCGCACTGATTTAGAATTCAAAACTTTTTCATCAGTCTCCGAAGCTATGAACGCACTTAACCGTGACCAGCCGCAGGTGATTGTGAGCGATATTCGCATGCCTACTGGATCTGGGCTAGATTTTCTGGCTGAGGTTAAAAAAAGGTATCCTGATATTCCAGTCATCATCATGACTGCATATTCTGATTTAGAAAGCGCGGTAGCAGCTTTTCAAGGTGGTGCGTTTGAGTATTTAGCAAAGCCATTTGATGTAGACCAAGCCATCGATATTATTCGCCGTGCAGTAGATGAAAGTATGCGACAAGCGGTTGAGTCAGTCATCATTGAAGAAACGCCAGAAATTATTGGCCAAGCACCTGCCATGCAAGAAGTTTTTCGAGCAATTGGCCGCTTAAGTCGTTCACACGCTACCGTGTTAATTAATGGTGAATCTGGCAGTGGTAAAGAACTCGTTGCCAGCGCTTTGCATAGACACAGCCCACGTGCAGAAAAACCATTTATTGCCATTAATACGGCAGCGATTCCTAAGGATTTACTGGAATCTGAACTATTTGGTCATGAACGAGGTGCGTTTACAGGCGCACAAGCAGCAAGACGAGGACGCTTTGAACAAGCCGATAATGGCACGTTATTTTTAGATGAAATTGGGGATATGCCAGCTGATTTACAAACACGTTTATTACGTGTGTTAAGCGATGGGCAGTTTTATCGTGTAGGTGGTCATCAACCGATTAAAGTCAACGTGCGCGTCATTGCCGCTACTCATCAAGATTTAGAAGATCGCGTTAAACTGGGCCTGTTTCGTGAGGACTTATTTCACCGCCTAAATGTGATCCGTTTGCGCTTGCCAGCGTTACGCGAACGTCGGGAAGATATCCCCTTACTGACTCGACATTTTTTACAACACAGCGCAGTAGAGCTAGGAGTAGAACCTAAGCAATTAACACCCGGTGCGCTACGTTACTTAACAGCTGTCAACTGGAGCGGAAATGTACGTCAGCTAGAAAACGTATGCCACTGGCTAACCGTTATGGCGCCTGGACAAAACGTAGACGTAACCGATTTACCA
Organism: Methylophilaceae bacterium; assembly: GCA_014378915.1. Classification (GTDB taxonomy): domain Bacteria; phylum Pseudomonadota; class Gammaproteobacteria; order Burkholderiales; family Methylophilaceae; genus JACMMS01. The sequence continues at coordinate 626 of JACMMS010000089.1, read as the reverse complement.
CCAGAACTCAAAGAAGACCGTGCCAATAAAACCAGGGTTACCAACTCGTGGCAAGAAGCTTTAGCAAGTGAAGTCACTGACGCATTAAATCGTGGTGAACAAAATATATTAGAAAGCTGCACCAAAGAATTTGAGCGCACTTTAATTACTAAAGCACTACAACACACCGATGGTAGACGTATAGAAGCGGCTAATCAGCTAGGCATGGGGCGCAACACCTTAACAAGAAAGATACAAGAACTTGAGATTGACTGTTAATTGCGAATAATCTGTATGAGGCGCGCCTCGCTGCGAATTCAAAGTTAGCTCCTTTTGAAGTTGACAGGCTTAGTGCAGAATAAACGTTGGATGTTTAAATGACGTATGTTAAAGGCTAGATACGTTGCTTGCGTGACGGGGCGTCGCTCCTAAAAAGAAAAAACGGCATCCGAGGATGCCGTTTTATTTTATTGATCATGTTATAACAGGGTAAACCCTGCATAAGACTAGAAGAATAAGGTAGCGCCTGAGGGTGTCCCGTATTTTGTGTAAACCTCGGTTAATCACTGCTGAGGCATTCTTTCCTCAAACTAAATAGTAAACCTATTTAACGCAGGTTTCCAATCAGTCAGTGGTATCGTCCACTG
>JACMMS010000088.1 GCA_014378915.1 Methylophilaceae bacterium | reverse complement strand
CCGCTTAGGTGGCTAATATGCGTAATATCATTTCAATGCGATTTGCGGTCATTATGGCATCGTGACCGCTGATTATGGTCTGACCCCAAAATCGGTCACGATAAACCGTTTTGGCTGGTCACGATGGGCCATAATACCCAACAAGCGCTTCACGATAGTGATCGGGGATAATCATGATGTGCGTCGTTTGCCCAACGGCCTCTTCTTTTGTCCAATCAAATAAATTAACTGCCTGGCCACTCCATCCCGGAATTAACCCATCAACGTCCATTTGTATGACTGCATCCATGGATGTGTCGAGTATGCCCCTAAGCTTGATTAAATTTTTCGTAATCAGCTTCTGCGTGTGAGGTTTAGTAGCGAGTTAAATAATAAACAGCGTCTTTTGCCCTTTAGACCAAACACTTTCACCACCCACGTATGCACTCACATCTGATAATGTACACATGAGTACACTATTAGAAATCAACAAAAGGCCTACGATTAAAATGAAAGGCCAGATAATGCGGATTAGTTGTTTATTCGCTGATGTTATTTTTAACTCCTGGTTATACGCATTGATTAATCTATTGATTAATCTTGGAATATTACTTAAAAGGTAATAATTACTTTATTGTAGCAATATTGTAAGTTATCGGCTGTTTTTATTATTTCCTAAAACAAGTGTGACTCATCATTGCGCTTATTTTGCTTTAATCCCTAAATGCTTTAGTTTTCTATATAAATGCGTCCGCTCTAAACCAGACAACTCAGCTAATTTACTCATGTTGCTGCCTGCCACTTCTAGTTGATGTTTAAAGTAAGTACGTTCAAAATCATCACGCGCGTCTCGCAAAGGTTGGTTTAAATGCACTAGACCCATGTTTTTATTTTGCTGCTGGTTAGCCTCTTGTGCACAGTTATTATTATCTAGCGAAGTATTTGCAAATTGTTCAATAACGCGGTTAACGTCATCTAATATAATTTTTTCACCCAAACTGGTTCGCATTAAATTACGCACGACTGATTCCAATTGTGTCAAATCACCTGGCCAATTGGCATTTCTAAGCCCGTTTAAAGCCGCTATATCAAAAGCCTTATATGGCGCTTCTGTAGTTTCTGCTAATAAAGTGGCCATTGAATTGGCTAAATCTGGGATATCTTCTCGATGGTCTTGTAATGCTGGTACACGGAGTGATGTATTAGATAGTGTTTGGAGTAGAGCATGTTCAAACTGGCCATTTTCGACCATTTGTGGCAATGCGCGTGACGTTGCACATACGACGCGCACATCGAATTTTTCGGCTTTTGTCACTAAAAGTAACAAGCCTTTTTGCTGGGTTTTATTTAAATCGGCCACTTCTGCTATGTAAAAAACACCTTCACGCGTTTGTTCCAACAAATCCATAGGTTCCGTGGCCAGCTTTTCAAAGTCTTCTAATTTAAGCCATGGCGTACCGGCAGAACGTAAAAACTGTGCGCACAATTCTGCACCTCCACCTTGAGTGCTAATTAACAACAAAGCTGTTTTACTCAGTGATATTTGCTCTAGACGTTTTTTAAGTGCTTCAATCACTGTGCTTGAGCCTAAGCTTGCTAGGTTGACATCGGATTTTGGTAAGCTTTCGCTATGTTTTAATGCCGTATTGACTGTAGTGAGTAGTTTTTGCAGGGCTATTGGTTTTTCTAGGAAATCATAGGCGCCTATGCGGGTGGCCTCTACTGCAGTATCAATGGTGCCATGACCAGACATCATGACGACGGGCATAGTGAGTAAACCTGCATTGTTCCATTCTTTAAGTAAGCTAATACCATCGCAATCTGGCATCCAGATATCGAGCAGCACTAAATCAGGTCGCTGTTTTTGGCGTAGCTCACGCGCTTGAGCAGCGTTTTCAGCCAAGCTCACTTGGTAGCCTTCGTCCATTAAAATGTCACGCAATAATTCGCGTATGCCAATTTCATCATCCACTATTATTATATGTCTAACTGCCATTGGTTCTACTCCCAGACCTAAATTTACTTCTGACTTTGCTATCGGGCATCTCTATAATTTCAACTTTGCGAGCACCCGCTTTAAGGATTGCCTGCTTAAAGGAATGCATCGTCAAACTCCCTTGCTCATAAAAATAACTCCTTACATAGCATGTATGCGTCGTCATTTTTTTTCAAGCGTTGTTTGACTTAGAGATTTGAATTTTTTGGCAATTTAAATTTATAGATGCGCCCTATCCAATTTTAGTACGAATTGGCAGCGTAATCACTATGCTCGCCCCGCCCGCAGGCACGCTTTCAATTTTAATGACACCTTGATGCTCTTCTATTATTTTTTTCACTATGGCTAAACCCAACCCTGTGCCGTGTGACTTTGTGGTGATATAGGGCTCAAATGCACGTGGTATGACATCTTTAGGAAAGCCTAATCCGTTATCAATGACTGTCAGTTTAATTTCATTGGATGTTTGGGTTGTTTCTACATTAATTAAATTGGGTGAATCAATGGTAGCCGCGCGATTTTTAAGTGCATCTTGGGCATTTTGTAGCAAGTTGTGTAACACCTGACGCAACATGGTGGCGTCACCTAATATATCGGGTAGATTTGTTGCCAAATTGAGCTTAATTTGGGAGTTGCGGAGGTCGCTGTTGTTGCCTCCATGCATATATAAGCTGGTCACATCTTGAATTAGATAGTTTAGGTTAAGTTTGGCTAAATTAGCGGCTGGCGCACGGGCATATTCACTGAACTCGTTGACCATGGTTTTCATGGCACTGACTTGATTCACAATAGTTTCTGTAGCACGGTTTAGCATATCGGCATCAGCATTCGATAACTTACTCGCCAGCTTATGTTGCAAACGCTCGGCTGATAGCTGAATAGGGGTAAGCGGATTTTTGATTTCATGCGCTAAACGTCGCGCCACTTCTCCCCAAGCTGCATCACGCTGTGCTTGTGCCATGGTGGTGACATCATCGAACACAATAACAAAATCGCCGCTTTCTGCATGATCTGCACTTATAGCTTCTGTCGCAGGCAGTCGAGTTGCGCGCACTAGCAACACTTGCTTGCCTTGTTCTGTGACAATGATTAGCTGCTGATTAAGCTCCAAAGTGCTGGTTTCTGGTATCTTGGTTTTATCAAAATGGGTTAACAACACATTTATAAACTCAACGAGCGTTGCATGGGTGTCACCCATTTTGGCAAATGGCTTACCCACATAATCCGCTAAATCTAGATTTAAAATATTAGCGGCAGCTAAATTATAAGTGCGCAAATCACCGCGTACATTGAGTGCTAATACACCCGATGATAAATGGGCTAATACTGTTTCAAGGTAGCTACGTGCAGCCTCAAGACGTACTTGATTTTTTTCACTGGCCTGCGTTGCATCATCTAGTTGGCGCGTCATGCTATTAAATGATTTGACCAATATACCTAACTCGTCTTTTCCATGTTCAGGCAACATGGTGCTGTAATCGCCTCGTGCAATCGCACGCGTGCCTTCCGCTAATACCATTAAAGGTGAAGATAATCTTCGGCTCAGCACAAATGCAATGGCAATCGCAGATAACATAGCCAGCATAAGCACTAGAGTAAGTGTGAGTGCAAAGGTTTCTTGTAATGACTTACGGCTATAAGAAAGCTCTTGATAATCACGGTAGACTTCCTGTACTTCTTCCGCGGTGCTGGATAGTGATTTCGGCACGGGTTGCATGAGTTGCAGAATACGTGTTTCACCCATTAAATCCTCTGAATTAACAGGTGCTAATACACGCAAATACAATCCCTTGTTGGGAATGGGTTCAATTTTTCCATAGAGCCGGTGCTGTGCTTGCCCGAGCTGTTGTATGGTGGGCATTTCTGGCAAAAAGCTATTAGGGTCACTACTAGAAACGGCTAAGATTTTACCCTGCATAGTGAGCAAAACTGCGTCTTGGACGCCATTTTTTTCACGTAAATCATTCATAATCGCGTAATGCGTTATTGCTGGCTGAAACGCCAAATTATTCGCCATGTTTTCGGCCTTAGCTTCAACATCACTTAGCATAATATCCAGCGCACGTTGCCCTAAGCGTAAACCGCCATCTAACGCTGTTTCTACTTTGACGTTAAACCACGACTCAATAGAACGTGTTAAAAAATTAACTGAAACCGCGTAAACGATTAAGCCGGGAATAATAGCCATCAACGCAAATCCACCCAGTAAGCGCAATGTAAGGCGGCTCCCCATGACGTGCTGGCGAATTTTGCGATATAAATTCCATAATTGAATGCCAATTAATACTAGCATCATCAGTGCAAGCGCAATATTTAGTACTAGCAGAAGGGTGTAATAATTGCCAGAAGCCGCTGTATTAGCGCTTGCGAGAGATAATAGATAGAGCAACACCGCACCGAGAGCAATGCTAATAAAGACGATATATTTCATTGGGCATTATTCAATTGAATACTGATCATCAACGCGCTTTTACGCCTATTTTTGTAGGCTGGGCATCCATTCAAACTTCTCGGATGATAAATCCCACGCCTCAGTACTTAGGGCTTCAACTTGCAGGGCTTTCGGTAATTTTTTTTGGTCTAGGCGCATCAGTAAAGCCGCTTTATAAACCACGCCTTTTTCAATTAAATTTTTATCTAACACTTTCCAGTCACGTAAATGCGAAAGCTCAACCAATGCTTCATTAATGGTTTCAAAAGCACGTTGATGAGATTGTTTATTTTGCGTGATATTGACTAAATATTGTCGTGTAAGCGCATGGTAGCTTAAGCTGAGTGGGATGGATTGAGTGTCAATTTCATCATCAAACCAGTATTTATGCGGTACCACTAATTGGAATTCAATTAGAAAATTAAGTGGCACACCCTTGTTAATGGCTTCTTCCATTTGCGTATTGAAGTCGATTTCAAAATCAGCATTAAGCGTATAAGCATCATCAACGGCGGTGAGTTCAGCTGTTTTGATGTCGAGGCTACTTGTACCTGCAACAATATTGGGTGTAAGGAAGACCTGCGCCAGCATCAGCAAGGCGAATATCACACCATATTGTTTATTTTTTTTGTATAAGCGCATAAAAAAAGCCATCGTGTGCATCGCAGGGAACAAGCTGCCCATTTTGAGTTAATAGTGGCACATTGTTAGTATGATTATTAAGCGACCATGTCAGTTGCGTTGCGTCTGCATTTTCTAGCAAAAATTGGTCAATTTGACCTTGATTTTCCTCATTAAAAATTGAGCACGTCACATAAAGCAATTTACCACCCTTTACTAAAGTCTGCCATAACTCACGCAAAATCAAGGCTTGTTGTTTAGCAAATGAAGCAATATCTGCTTCACGACGTAACCATTTAATATCCACATGACGCCGCACTATGCCAGATGCACTACATGGTACATCAGCCAAAATTCTATCAAATGGCACGCCATTCCACCAATCATGTACATAGGATGCATCACCACGAATCAGATGTGCATGCAGTTGTAAACGTTCAAGGTTATTTTGCACTTTTAGTAAACGGTCGGCCTCGCTATCTAACGCCGTCATGTTGATATGAGCTGATTCTAAAATATGTGCCGTTTTACCGCCGGGTGCACAGCAAGCATCTAGTACCTGCTGCTCTTTTTTTAAGTCTATTAATTGAGCAGCCGTTTGTGCGCCATAATCTTGTATTGATACACCCCCAGTCAAAAACTGTGGAATTTTTTCAACTGAGATTGGCTTGATTAGCATCACTGCAGATTCGCTCAAAACAGTTGCTTCAAGACCCTCGGTCTGAAGCTCAATTAAGTAATCGCTCATATTAGTTTTTTGGCGATTAATACGCAAAGTCATGGGCGGGTGCTGATTACCAACCGTTAAAATACTTTGCCAATTATTAGGATATTGTTTTTTAAGTTTGTTAATCCACCACTGCGGGTAAGAATAGGTGGCTAGCTCATTACCCACTATTTTTTTTTCTAAGATTTCTTTTTGTCGCAAAAAGCTACGTAAAACCGCATTGACTAACCCTTTAGCCCAAGCCGTTTTAAATTGCGTAGCCGCTGTTACCGCTTGATCTACTACGGTGAAGGCTTGCGCCTTATCGTGTAGCAACTGATAAATTGCCACTAACAATAGGCAACGCACACCTTCATTGGTGAGAGGTTTTTCTAATAATTGTGTTAAATAAGCATTGATTTCACCATAAAAGCGTAGCGTGCCATAGCTTAAATCTTGGGCGGTACCGCGCTGTTTCGGCGTAATGTTAGGAAATTTTCTAATGGCGGCGGGCAGCGCAAGTGTTAAATTATGGCCCGATAAAACTTGATGTACAGCTTGAGCTGCAATTTGTTGAGCGATGTACAAGTAAGGCTTTCGTATTTCTCGGTTTGGTGACTGATGTGTGATGTGTGTGAAATGCTTACTTATTTGATTTTACTTGATAATTTTGATTTCAAGTAAGCCTTTACTCATAGTTAAAGTGATGTAGGTACCTTTAGCTAAAAATATTACCAATTTTCAAATGTTGACTTTGGATAAATGCTTTTGCATCCATGCGTTTGCCACTTGGCATTTGTAATTCAGTCACTTTCAATAATCCAGCACCACATGCAATCACAATCCCCGCGCTGATATTGACGACTTCCCCGTTTTTAGCATTAACTTTTTCGCCATCTGCAACAGTCGCCATCCATAATCGACAAACTTCACCATTGAAAATTGAATGTGCAACAGGGAAAGGATTAAACCCGCGAACTTGGCGTGATATCAAATCAGCAGGCTGACTCCAATCTATGGCGGCCTCGGCTTTGGTGAGTTTGTGAGCGTAGGTAACTAATGACTCATCTTGAGCTTGTGCACTTAATTTGCCAGTTGCTACTAATGTATTCATGGTGGCAACCATCAACTTAGCGCCAAATGCACTTAATGCATCATGCAAAGTTTGAGTGGTGTCTTGCTCGGTAATAACCACCGCTCCATGGCTTATCATCGCGCCTGCATCTAAAGCTGGCACGACTTCCATAATAGTTACACCTGTTTCAGCATCACCTGCTAATAAAGCCCGATGTATTGGTGCTGCGCCACGCCAGCGCGGTAAAAGTGAGGCATGAATGTTATAACACCCAAGCTTTGGCATATTTAAAACTAAAGTTGGAATAATCAAACCATACGCCGCGACGATCATGACATCGGCATTCACAGCAGCAATTTGCGCTTGAATATCGAGCGGTTTAAGACTTTCTGGTTGAAATACATTTAAGCCATGTTGTATGGCCAATTCTTTAACGGGGCTTGCTTTAAGCTTCATACCACGGCCGGCTGGCCTATCTGGCTGTGTAAGTACCATGACGACATCGTGACCTGCCACAATGAGCGCGTTCAGCGAAGGGACAGCGAATTCGGGAGTGCCAGCAAATATGAGGTTCAAATGGAGTTTCTCAGAGTGATTATTTTAAAGCTAAGCGCTTGATATTTTGTAGTTAAAGCTAGCGTTCGTCGTATCCGCGCGCTAGTTTCAACATTTTGGCTCTAATTCGATTGCGTTTCAGTGGTGATAAATACTCCACAAATACTTTGCCTAATAAGTGGTCCATTTCGTGTTGAATGCACACTGCTAACAATCCATCAGCATTCAAACTAAATTTTTTACCGTTTCTATCCAATGCTTCAACTGTGATATTTTCTGCGCGAGTTACACTCTCGTAAATGTTAGGTACAGATAAACAGCCCTCATCAAAATCCTGCTCGCCACTTTTAGCGGTAATTTTCGGGTTAATAAATACCTGTAATTGGCTTTTATCTTTACTTGTATCGACTAGAATCAACTGAGTATGCTTATTTACCTGCGTGGCCGCTAAGCCTATCCCAGGTGCGTCATACATCGTTTCAGCCATGTCGTCGATGAGTTGACGAATGTCATCATTCACGTCAGCCACAGGCTTGGCTATCGTGTGTAAACGCGCATCGGGATAATGGAGTATCGCTAAAATTGTCATAATTTAATGGGTTATTGCCATAAAAGCTTGATTATTGAATGAATTACGTGATAAATTTAACGCAATTTCGCGGATTTAAAACCGCTTTTTTGACCGAGGTCAACCTTTATGACACGTATTATAACGCTGCTAGTATTTTGTTGTGTAAGCTTAAACAGTTATGCAGATGAACTTCAGCTACAAAAAGACCATCCAGAGCGTTATGTAGTAGTTAAAGGTGATACATTATGGAGTATTTCGGGCAAGTTTCTTAAAAATCCATGGTTATGGCCAAAAATTTGGAACATGAACCGCGCTGAAATTAAAAATCCACATTGGATTTACCCAGGCGATGTTGTGGTTTTAGATACAACTAGCGGTCAGCCAAAACTACGTCTGCTACACGAAAAAGTGACCCTTCAACCAGGCGTTGTGATTGAGCCGCTAGAGAAAAAGCCAATACTTAGTATTGCACCCAATGTCATTACTCCGTTTCTTAGCCAACCTTTATTAATTGAGAATGGTCAGCTTGATAAAGCACCACGCATAATAGCTGGACAAGATGATCGTGTAGTTTTAAGCCCTGGAACACGTATATATGTTAATGAATTAGCTCAAAATCAAGGTGCTAATTGGTTTGTATATCGTCTTGGTGACCCGTTAATCGACCCAGATACTAATAAAACATTAGGTACGGAAGCCGTTTATTTAGGGGATGCAAAAATTACTAAATTTGGCACACCTGCTACAGCAGATATCATACGTGCAAAGGAAGAAATTTTTATTAAAGATAGATTAATTTCCGCGCCTGACAGTTTGCAAACTAATTTTGTACCACACGCGCCAGATTTAAACATTGTTGGCCGTATCATCAAAGTATATGGTGGTATTGCAGAGGCTGGCCCTAACTCAGTTGTGTCACTTAATCGTGGTAGTTTAGATGGTTTAGAAGTGGGACATGTGTTGGCGATTAATCGATATGGCCGTGTTATTAAAGATTCAGAGTATATAGCGCCAAAAGCAGATAGCATCAAAACAGAGAAACCAAAACTTTCTGAACTTAATTTTGATGTTTCACATGATAAAGATGGTAAACCAATTGTTAACTTTGCTAAAGATAAACAAACAGCCCCTGGAGAAGTCATCTTAGATCCAGGTCAAGTTAAACTACCTGATGAACGTATAGGTTTGCTCATGGTATTTAAAACATTTGATCATGTGTCTTATGGTTTAATTATGGAAGCTACTGAATCAGTACATACTTTAGATAGTGTTATCAAGCCTTGATTTATGAGAAGAGTCAAACAGATAAACGGTTATTTAATTGATTTTTAGCCCAGCAATGGCTGATGATATTGAAAATAATGATATTTCACTTTGGCTAGGATTAAGTCTAATTGATGGTCTAAGTGGCCAAACGTTGTGTCAACTGCCACTTGAGTTTAGTAGCCCTGAGCAAGTTTATAGCCCTCGCTTAGTCAGCTAAAAAAAGTAGTTTGCACTGCTATTGTTAACGAAATTGCTAAAGGATTAGATGCCGATGCGATTCAACCAACGCTAAATTGGTTGTAGCTTGTAGGCAATCATGTCGTCACATTAGCCGATTCTTATTACCCATAACTTTTACTACAAATTATCAATCCACCACTGATTTTGTATACAAAAGGTCAGCTAGAGTGGCTTAATCATTCAAGTATTGCCATGGTCGGTAGTTGAAGCTCCACTTCGCAAGGCGAAAAAAATGCAGAAGACCTTGCCACTAGTTTGCCAACATTGGTTTATGCGTATTAAGTGGTTTGGCGCTTGGTATTAATGGTGCCGCACATCGCGGCGCACTTAAAGCAACTGCAACTGATGCAGCAGGCACAATTGCTGTTGTTGGTGCAGGCTTAGATATTGTTTACCCTGATAAGCGCCGTGATTTAGCACATAAAATTGTGCAACATGGGTTAATTGTTTCTGAATTTCCTATAGGTACGTCTCCTAAAGCGCAAAATTCCCCACGTAGAAATCGTATTATCAGAGGTTTAAGTTTAGGCTGTTTAGTTGTTGAAGCAAACATGCAAAGTGGCTCGTTAATTACTGCGAAACTTGCCCTAGAGAAGGGGCGCAATGTATTTGCTATCCCTAACTCTATTCATTCACCAGTGCAAAAGGTTGTCATTTACTCATTAAGCAAGGTGCAAAATTAGTAGAAAATACCTAAGATATTATGGATGAGCTATTTATCAGTAGCGTTAGTTTAATAAAAATGGAGCCCAAGCTAGCATCTGAGCTAAATAGTGATTCCGTTAATAGCGAGCAGTCTACCGGAACAGATAAGCTAATTCAGGTGATGGGCCATGACCCAATTACCATCGATGCTTTGATTCGTTTAACAACACTGACCGCTGAAAATTTTTCTGCCATGCTCATGATACTTGAGCTTGAAGGCAAGGTGGCCACAGCGATTGGTGGCAGTACCAACGTATTATTTAGGTTAAATATTAGAGCTCTCATAATATTAATTGTCGATATTATTGATAATCGTGCTGATAGTTGCTGATTGATTCAGCGTATAAAAGTGTAGGCTCGGCACATCCCAAGCAATTAATACCTCGCAAAGCTCTGATACCACATCAATACCTAGCGCACGTAACGACTGCAAATCATCACCAAACTCTTCTAAACGCAGACGTAACCAACGAGGTATCTCTGCGCCACAGATATTAGAAAAACGTGCTAATTGCGTGAAATTATTAATCGGCATAATGCCTGGAACAATTGGAATGTTAATACCCGCTTTGTCACAGCGATCTACAAATTGAAAGTAGGCATCTGCATTATAAAAATATTGTGTAATCGCAGAGTTGGCGCCAGCATCAACCTTGGCTTTAAAACGTGATAAATCCATGCTAGCAGAATGCGCTTCTGGATGTACTTCAGGATAAGCCGCAACTTCAATATGAAACCAATCACCTGTCTCGTGGCGAATAAAAGCTACTAATTCATTAGCGTGTTTAAAATCTCCTGCACTAGCCTCGCCAGATGGAATGTCACCACGTAAAGCCACTAAGCGCTTCATACCATGACTTTTATATGCAGCCAGCAGCTCGCTAAGCTCTTGTTTTGTCGATGAAATACAAGAAATATGCGGTGCAGCTTCAAAGCCTTCTGTTTGAATTTCTTGCACAGTTTCCATAGTAAGGTCGCGTGTTGAACCACCTGCACCAAATGTTACTGAATAAAATTCAGGATTAAATTGGGCTAATTGCTTACGCGTTTCGCGCAAGTTTGCCACACCTTCCTTGGTTTTCGGCGGAAAAAATTCAAAGCTGTAGCCCATTTTTTTAGCGTTTTTATTCATTATTTTTATCTATTACTTATCTTTACTTATTTAACGAGTACTTAACTATTAGTTATCCTAACAATCTATCTATTTTCTTTATTTATCATCCATCAACAGTGATGACAGTATCCATGAAATAAAGCTATAGACTAGTGCGCCAATAATACCGGCACCTAGGGTTGTTACAGAAAATCCTTCAAGGAAACGCCCAACACCGTAAAATAAAGCACCATTAATCACCAAAATAAACAACCCTAAAGTCAAAATAGTGACTGGCAATGTTAGTAAAACCAGTATCGGTTTAATGAGCATATTAACGAAACCAATCACTGCCGCAGCAATTAACGCACTAGTAAATCCAGCGATGTGAATACTTGGCACTACGTAAGTCACTGCGAGTAATGCTAATGCATTAAGTATCCAAGCAATGATTAGTTTCATTAAATATCTCCTAAAATTTAGACTATTAATTAGTAGCGATAAGTTTCAGGCTTATAAGGGCCTTGTTTTGATACACCAATATAAGCGGCTTGTACGTCTGTTAAGGTAGTGAGTTGCGCATTGAGTTTCTTCAATTGCAGCACCGCTACTTTTTCATCCAAGTGTTTAGGCAACGTGTAAACACCCACTGGATAATCTGCAATACGGGTAAATAATTCAATTTGCGCAATCGTTTGGTTAGCAAAGCTAGAGCTCATCACGTAACTTGGATGACCCGTACCACAGCCTAAGTTCACTAAACGACCTTTTGCAAGAAGGATGATTTTTTTGCCATTTGGGAAAATCACGTGGTCCACTTGTGGCTTGATTTCATCCCACTCGTATTTTTCCAAACTAACTACGTCAATCTCGTTATCAAAGTGACCGATATTGCATACAATCGCTTGGTCTTTCATTTTTGCCATGTGGTCATGCGTAATCACGTGGTAATTACCTGTTGCTGTTACAAAAATATCCGCGTGTTCAGCAGCATAGTCCATCGTGACTACGCGGTAGCCTTCCATCGCTGCTTGCAAGGCACAAATTGGGTCAACTTCAGTGACCCAAACTTGTGCAGATAAGGCACGTAAGGCTTGTGCAGAGCCTTTACCCACATCGCCATAACCAGCTACAACAGCCACTTTACCTGCAATCATTACATCCGTAGCACGCTTAATTGCATCGACTAATGATTCACGACAGCCATATAAATTATCAAATTTAGATTTTGTAACAGAATCATTCACATTAATGGCAGGGAAAGCTAATTTGCCTTCTTTGTGCATTTGATACAAACGATGTACACCAGTTGTAGTTTCTTCTGTGACACCCATAATCGCTGCTAAGCGAACTGAATACCAAGTTGGGTCTGTTTTGAGTTTAGCTTTAATGGCATCAAATAAGCAGATTTCTTCTTCTGATGTTGGGTTAGCAATTACTGATAAATCTTTTTCTGCGCGAGTACCTAAATGCAATAACAATGTAGCATCGCCACCATCATCTAAAATCATGTTGCTGTAGCCGCCATCAGACCAATCAAAAATACGATGTGTATATTCCCAGTATTCAGTCAGTGTTTCACCCTTAATGGCAAAAACTGGTGTACCGCCAGCGGCAATCGCTGCTGCTGCGTGATCTTGTGTAGAGTAAATATTACATGATGCCCAGCGCACTTCAGCACCTAAGTCTTTAAGTGTTTCAATGAGCACAGCCGTTTGAATGGTCATATGGAGCGAACCCGTGATGCGCGCGCCTCTGAGTGGTTGTATTAATGCAAATTCTTCACGAATTGCCATTAAGCCTGGCATTTCAGTTTCAGCAATATCGATTTCTTTACGACCAAATGTCGCTAAATTGATATCGGCAATGACGTAATCTTTAATATCGGTTACAGTGTTCATTTCAAGTTCCTATGAATTGTGTGACTGGCTGGGGTTATGGCGATTACGATGCTATACACAACAAGGTATTTGTTCATCCATTTTCCATGTCAGGCACGGTTTATGAAAATGAACGCCGTTTAGTGCGGTTCCGAGCCTAGGATGCTGATAATAAGATATCAGTTCTTGCAGCGTTCCTCGGAATTATCAAGATTGTACTACGACTAATAAAAATCTCAAAAATTCAATCTAGATACTCTGAAACATTGTGAATGCCCCACAATAAAGGGTCCTCAATACCTAAGATTTCGTCTTTAACATTTTTTTTAGATAAATCAATAATTTCAACAGGTAAATAATGGTTATATTTTGTCGAGTAAAAAACTTTAACGATAGGTGTTAATAAGCTATTTGAACCTTGATCAACCACTGCACCAAGACGTCCTGATTTTAATCCGACAAATGACCCCACTGGATAAATCCCTAAGCATTTAACAAAGGCCTTAAAAATAGCATCATCAAAATGTCCAGTCCATTGCGCCATACGTTGTAAAGCGACACCAGGTGGCCAGCCAGCTTTGTAAGGTCGGTTAGAAGTAACCGCATCATACACATCACAAACGGCAGCCATTTTGGCAAAAATACTGATGTCATCAGCCTTGAGTTGGTGTGGATAACCAGAGCCGTCTACTTTTTCATGATGGTGTAAGCAAACATTTAACGTAATTGGATTGAGAACTTGAGCTTTTACTAACAAAGCATGACCTAGTTCAGGGTGCTGTTTAATATGGTTAAACTCTTCAGTATTTAATGCCCCAGGCTTATTTAATATACTTTCTGAAACTTTAATTTTACCTAAATCATGCATCAGACCAGCTGCTCCAGCATGTTTGATTTCTGCCTCGGATAACTTTAACTCACGGCCTAAACGTATCATCAAAACACATACTGCCACACTGTGCATATAAGTGTAGTCATCTTTATTTTTAATGCTCAATAGACTTAATAACGCGCCAGCATTTCGATCTAACGAAGTTGAAATTTGCTCAATAAAAGGTGTTGCAAATTCTGAATCTAAGGTTTTTCCCATGCGAATATCATCGAACATGCTCGCTACGGCCTGTTTGGATTCGCTGATGATTTTTTTAGCTTTTACTCTCTCATCAGCAGTAGATATTTTAGATTTAACAACTTCAGGTGTGGGCTTGGCAAAGACGTCTTGATCGATTACCGATGCAATAGATACTTCAACATCTGAACCTTTAAGTGTATCAATCGTGATTTGTTTAATAGCGCTACTTAGCAGTATTTGTAAATCTTTATCAGTTTCTAGTTTTAAAGATTTTTTCCAAAAAGGATTATCCATCCAAGCGCCGCCAAACGCTTCGATATACATGCCTACTTTAGCTTGTTGTGTTGGTATTCTTTTAATCATCTTGACTTGATTATATAAACAAGTCTGGGCGACCAATTCTTTGGTTTAAATGATAAATACTGGCTAATTCTTGATATTGAAGGCTACTGAGTAATGCATATGAATAAAATAGGCTAGGAATTAAAATATCTAGCTTAAATAAAATGCAAATTGAATAAAAAGTTATTTACGATTTATTAAAACCCAGCTGTTGCTTTTAATCCAATTGCTTTATCTGTGTTTTCCCAAGTGAACTCAGGCTCATCGCGCCCAAAGTGCCCATAAGCCGCAGTTTTTTGATAAATAGGGCGGAGTAAATCAAGCATTTTGACAATGCCTTTTGGGCGTAAATCAAAGTGATCTAACACCAATCGCGTTAACACTTCATTCGATACTTTGCCTGTACCATAAGTTTCAACCATTACTGATGTTGGTTGTGCGACACCAATTGCATAGCTAACTTGCACTAAGCACTTATCAGCCAAGCCAGCTGCAACAATATTTTTAGCCACGTAACGACCTGCATAAGCGGCGCTGCGATCAACTTTTGATGGGTCTTTTCCTGAAAATGCACCACCACCATGTGGCGCTGCGCCACCGTAGGTGTCGACGATGATTTTACGTCCAGTTAAACCACAATCACCTTGTGGGCCGCCAATCACAAAGCGTCCTGTTGGGTTAACTAGAAATTTAATCTCACCTTTAATTAGCTCTTTAGGTAATACTGGTTTTATAATATCTTCAATAACTGCTTCACGTATCATTTCCAAAGAAATTTCTGGTGAGTGTTGAGTAGAAACAACCACGGTATCGATTGAATCAGGTTTGCCATTGATATACCTTACTGTAACTTGTGATTTTGCATCTGGACGTAACCAAGGTAGGCGACCATCCTTACGCAGTTGCGCTTGGCGCTCCATCAAGCGATGGCTTAGCCAAATTGGCAATGGCATAAGCTGCGGTGTTTCGTTGACGGCATAACCAAACATCAAGCCTTGGTCACCAGCACCTTGATCTAGCGGGTCATCATGCGCGCCATCTACACCTTGGGCGATATCTGGCGATTGTTTATCGTACGCAACTAATACCGCGCAACCTTTATAATCAATACCATATTCAGTGTTATCGTAACCAATTCGTTTAATCGTATCTCGCGCCACTTTAATGTAATCCACATTGGCCGTTGTGGTAATTTCACCAGCTAATACAATTAAACCTGTGTTGGCTAAAGTTTCAGCAGCCACACGTGCCGTTGGGTCCTGCGTTAAAATAGCATCTAGGATTGCATCAGATACTTGATCTGCAAGCTTATCGGGATGACCTTCTGATACTGATTCTGATGTAAATAAATATTCGCTCATTGAATTTCCGTTGATGATGATGGTGTTGAATTTGGTGCTTAGGTGTTACTTTTTAAATCAATACGCTAAATTCAAACTACTAAACCATATAGAATATCAAGAAATAGATAACTTCCAAAGTAGTACATGTTAAATCGTTTTTTAAAATTAATATTTAGATTACCCTTGCCCATTCTGCATGGCTTAGGTGTGTTACTTGGATGGGTGATGTATCTCACTGACCCAAAATTTTCGCGCCGTATCCGTAAAAACTTATTAACGGCTAATATCGCGACAAATACACATCATTATAAAAAGCTTGTGCATCAAACTTCGCAAGAGATTGGTAAAGGTTTACTCGAAAGCCTCGCTATTTGGCTTAACCCACAAAATAGGACGATTATGTGGGTAAAAGGTTGCACTGGTTGGGCACATGTTGAACAAGCGCTCATTGCCAAAAAAGGCATCATTTTTTTAACACCGCACTTAGGTTGCTTTGAAATTACTGCGCAATTTTTGGGCGCAAAAATGCCGCTCACTGTGTTATTCCGCCCCCCTCGAACCCAATGGCTGCAGCCCATTATGATGAGTGGGCGTGGTCAAGGAAAGATCACTTTAGCCGAAACCAATATGCGAGGTGTACGCAGTTTAATGAAAACGCTACGTAATGGCGATGCGATTGGTGTTTTACCTGATCAAGTGCCCGCTTTAGGCGAAGGTGAGTGGGCAAATTTTTTTGGTAATCCAGCTTACACCATGACTTTAGCCAGCAAGCTTGCACAAACTACAGGTGCTTCTGTCATACTTATTTTTGGTGAACGTTTATCTTGTGGGCGTGGCTTTCATTTACATTTTAAATCGTTAGACGCGGACTTTAGCCCACAAGCCATTAATCATGGTATTGAAGACTTGGTAAAATTACGTCCAGCCCAATATTTGTGGAGTTACCAACGTTATAAAACACCAAAATAATTGTTATTTAACCAATATACGAAACCATATGAAACTTAGATTCACTAAAATGCAGGGCGCTGGTAATGATTTTGTAGTGCTTGATGCGACTGCGTCGGCAGTCAATTTATCCGTTCAAGAAATCCAACAGATTGCCAATCGTCAATTCGGTGTTGGCTGTGATCAGGTATTACTTGTTGAAAATACCGACACACCACATGTTGATTTTCGCTATCGTATTTTTAATGCTGACGGTGGTGAGGTGGAGCAGTGCGGTAACGGTGCGCGTTGTTTTGTGCGATTTGTAGTGGATAAAGACTTAACAAAAAAACGTGAAATTGTGGTAGAAACTGCTAGCGGTATCATTACTTTGACGCTAGAGCAAAATAATCAGGTCACAGTGAATATGGGTGCGCCTTTATTTGAGCCTACTTTAATTCCTTTTATTGCTCAATCACGTGCCGAACACTATGTGCTAGATATTGCAGGGCAAGCCATGCAAATTTTTGCAGTGTCTATGGGCAATCCACATGCCGTACAAATTGTGTCTGATATTGATACTGCCCCTGTATTAAAAACAGGGCCTTTAATCGAACACCATATTCAATTTCCACAACGTGTCAATGCAGGTTTTATGCAAGTGATGAACCCGCACCTTATCAAGCTGCGGGTATTTGAACGTGGTAGTGGTGAAACTCTGAGTTGCGGTAGTGGAGCATGCGCGGCAGTTGTGAGTGGTATCCAACACGGTGTGCTTAAATCACCTGTTAAAGTCAGCACAAGAGGTGGCGAACTCAGCATTGCTTGGGAAGGTGAGGGTGAGCCAGTATTAATGACAGGGCCCGCAGAAATTGTGTTTGAAGGCGAAATTGAGTTCAGCTGATTTAGGTCAGACTATTAAAACAAAAGCTAAAAATAAAATGTAGATAATTTAGGGGAAGTATATGCAAGAGAGCCAATTACAAGAGAGCCAAATTAAGATTTATCTGGAAAATAACCCTTATTTTTTTGAGCAGCACCCCGCACTTCTAGCTGATCTTTTCCTTCCTAGCCCACATGGCAACGGTACCATTTCACTTGCAGAGCGCCAGCAGCTTGCTCAACGTGACAAAATAAATGCGTTAGAATCAAAATTTGCCGAGCTAGTCAAAATAGGTAATGAAAATGAGGTCATTAGTAATAAAGTACATGCGCTCACATTAGGTTTGCTAGCGAGCCAGCAATTGGTCATTTCGTTGCAACTTTTACAGCATTATTTACAAATGGAGCTCAACGTACCCCACGGAGTACTTAAAGTTTGGACCAATGCTAAAAATGTTAATGATGCGGTTAATCCAATTTTTGCTTTAGAGACTATGCAAAATTTAGCTTTGTTAGATTGGATACAAAGTTTGGAGACACCTTACTGCGGCACCGCGCCTGAACCCACTATTAAAAGCTGGCTTAATGAAGATGTCCAATCTTATGCTGTTATTGCGTTGCATAGCAATAAAATTTTTGGCGCGCTTATTTTAGCCAGCGATGATGCACGTCACTTTTACCCGGAAATGGGGACGATGTTTCTTAAACGAATTGGCGAGCTAGTGAGTGCGTCCCTTTTGCGTTATGTAGACTAGTGTTAGCCGTTAAAAAATCTTGCAAACTGCTGATTATCAAAAAGAATATTTAGATTTTTTAGCTTTCGAGCGCGGCCTCAGCCCGCTCACTCGTGAAAATTATGCGCGAGATTTGCAACAGCTCGCTATTTTATCTAATCATCAACCACTTAATATATTAAAAATTAACCACATACGTCGCTTGATTGTCATTATGCACAGCCATGGTTTGAGTAGCAAGACGATTGCGCGACGGTTATCTGCTTGGCGTGGTTTTTATGATTTTTTAATCCATCGTCACCAATTTTCTAATAATCCAATCACGGGCTTGCGCGCACCAAAACCTGCGAAAACGCTGCCACAATCTTTATCTGTAGAGCAAGCTATTAAATTAGTCGATGTTTCGGGTGATGATGTTTTAGGGGTTCGTGACCACGCCATACTAGAGCTTTTTTACTCGTCAGGATTGCGTTTAAGCGAGTTAGTGGGCTTAAATTTAGAGGCGATTGATGCGCTACAAGGCCAAGCCACGGTCACCGGTAAAGGTAATAAAACCCGTGTCGTACCCGTAGGTAGCTATGCCTTGGAAGCTATTAAAAATTGGTTACCTTTACGTACTAATATTTTAGTTAATAATCCTAACGAGCAAGCTATATTTATTACTCGGCAAGGTAATCGAATCACGCCACGTGCGGTGCAATATCGCGTAAAAGAATGGTCGATTAAAAAAGGCTTAGATACTAGCGCACATCCACATTTATTGCGGCACACTTTTGCAACACACATGCTACAATCGAGTGGTGACTTGCGTGCGGTACAGGAAATGCTAGGTCATGCCAATATCAGCACCACACAAATTTATACGCATTTGGATTTTCAACACTTAGCTAAAGTGTACGATAACGCACATCCAAGGGCTAAAAAAAAGCTGTAAAATAATATCCAGTTGGCAAATATCTTCTTTTCTAAACAGCCACCTCTTAAGCGCAAGATTACGTTTTATGTTTCGTAGGTATTAAATTTCGCAGTACAATTCTTGTAGTACAAGATAATTATAATTTTAATCATTAATAGGAGTTGTTATGGAACATACATTACCAGCATTACCTTATGCTAAAGACGCACTAGCACCGCATATCTCAGAAGAAACTTTAGATTTTCATTACGGTAAACACCATCAAGCTTATGTGACTAATCTTAATAATCTTATTAAAGGTACTGAGTTTGAGAGCTTGAGCTTAGAAGAAGTTATCAAAAAATCTGCAGCTGGCATTTACAATAATTCAGCACAAATCTGGAATCATACTTTTTTATGGAACAGCATGAAACCTGGTGGTGGCGGTGCACCAGCTGGCGCATTAGCCGACGCAATCAATTCTAAATGGGGTTCATTTGATGATTTTAAAAAAGCATTTCAAGCTTCTGCTGTGGGCAACTTCGGTTCTGGCTGGACATGGTTAGTTAAAAAAGCAGATGGATCTGTTGATATTGTCAATATGGGCGCTGCTGGTACACCACTTACGTCTGGCGATACTGCATTATTGACGATTGATGTTTGGGAACATGCTTATTACATCGATTATCGTAATGCACGTCCTAAATATGTAGAAACTTTTTTAGCTTCACTTGCTAACTGGGATTTTGCTTCAGCTAATTTTGCCGCTTAATTAATTTTAGTAAATTGAATAAAAAATGGTCGCTTGGGCGACCTTTTTTCATCCTAATTTTGATTAATTCTCTTTAAATGTTGGCTGAACAGAGTAGCCCTTTCTTTCCGAAAAAATAAAAAAATTTGCCGCTTTTTATTTTTATTATTATGAGTAAGACCTGATTGCCTTTAAAAAACTTTAATTAATTTCAATAGTTTTTTGATTACTTACCTTGGAATTTAATAGAGGGCGCGCTCAAATTTGAAGTGCAACATTTTTCGTAGGAAAATGATGCATGAGAAATTACAATCAATTCAGTATTGAAGAGCGCAGTGTTATACAGGCGCAGTTAACATTAGGGTTTAAGCCTAGTTGGATTGCCGTTGGATTGGGTCGATCCGTTTCGACGGTAAGCCGAGCTTCGCTGCAATGGGTG